>JAQCNN010000111.1 GCA_028275005.1 Salinirussus sp. | reverse complement strand
GACCGGCCCGGTCGCGTACTCGCGGGCCACCTCCCCGATGGCTCGCAACTGGCCCGGCTCTAGGACCCCGTCGGTGTTTGCCAGTCGGAGCATGAAGTAGGACTCCTGACCCGACCGGTGGTGGAAGACACCCCAGAACTTGAACCGGGAGAACCACATCTCCCGCTCCTCCTCAGGGATCGAGCCCCACCCCTTCTCGGCGAACTCCTCGATCTTCGCCCGGACCTCGTCGCCGTACATCCCCTGTTTCCAGGTCTCCTTCTTGTTCCCCATCGGTTACACGCCCTCCGTGACAACAGACGGCAGATACCCCACGTAGTTGGGTGATTGACCAACTCTCATACCGAAAACTGTCGTCTCGGCCCATATAACACTGACCGTTTAATATCTGTACGATTCGGGCGGAGAATTCGACGGTTCGACACCCGGGCCCCGAAACGGGGGTCAAACGGGGCCGATCAGGGGTAGTGGTTTGGATCTCCGGATTTTCGGCGGCCTCATTCGACAAACCGGGTGGGGCCGACGGACCAGGGCGTAGTCCAGGGGTCAGCCCGGCGCAGTCGGAGGGGACACCCTCTGCACGAGCGACCACGCGTCGGTCTTCTGGGGCCGAGACGACCGGTCGCCCGCAGTGTGGAAGGCGCTACCGTGTGTGCCAGGAAATGACGCCCGTCGAGTCGCTCGGCCGATAACTCAGTGATACCAAACCTCGGTCGACAGTATTGTCGACATCGAAACGGTCATTGGCCCGATCACGAAACGGTAGCCAGACGAGATACTGATGAGCGAAGCGTTCTACTGTGACCGCCGAGCTGACCTGGGCTTTCGGGGTGACCGGGTGTGACCGAGTGGAAGCCAACGACCTGCATGCGGTGTGCCGTCGGCTGTGGCCACCTCCAGCGCGGTGCCGACACCGGCTACGGGCTCGAGGAAGTCCGTGGCGACGCGAACCACCCGACAAACAGCGGGCTGGCCTGCGAGCGCGGTATCCGGGAGACCGCCAACCCCGAGGGGGAGTGGCTCACCGAGCCGCTCATCCGTCACGGTAATCGCCTGAAGCCGGCCTCCTGGGACACCGCCCTCGGGGTCGTCGCGACGCAGTTCATCGACGTGCTCGCGAGCGAGGGCGAGGAGGTGGCCGTGCTCGGGAGCGGCCAGCAGACGAACGAGGCCGCCTACGCGCTGGGCAAGGTCGCCCGGGGGGCCCTCGGGACCCCCTACTACGACGCCAACACGACGCTGTGTATGGCGAGTGCGGTCACCGCCTACTACCAGGCCTTCGGCAGCGACGCGCCGCCGCCGACCTACGACGACATCCCCGAGGCCGAGACACACCTGGTCTGGGGGGCGAACCCCACGGTCGCCCACCCGGTGATGTACCGGTGGATCGTCGACAGCGCCGGCGACGACGACAGCCAACTGGTCGTCGTCGACCCGGTGGCGAGTGAGACGGTCGACGACGCCGACCACCATGTCCAGCCCGACCCTGGCACCGACCTGGCGCTGGCTCAGGGGGTGCTCGCCCGGCTCGTCGAGACCGGCGGCGTCGACCGGGACTTCGTCGACCGGTGGACCGAGGGGTTCGGGGACGCCGTCGACTCGCTCCCCTCCGTCGAGGCCGCTGCGGCCACGGCGGGCGTCCACACCGACGATATCGACCGGCTCGTGGCGGCGCTCGCCGACCCGACACTGCTCTACTGGGGGATGGGCGTCAACCAGAGCACCCAGGGCACCGAGACCGCACGGGCGCTGGTCGACCTCTGTCTGGCCACGGGCAACATGGGGCCGGGTAGCGGCCCGTTCTCGCTGACCGGGCAGGCAAACTCGATGGGGACGCGGGTCTGCTCCTCGAAGGGGACCTGGCCGGGCCACCGGGACTTCGAGGACCCGGCCCACCGCAGGGCGGTGGCCGAGGCCTGGGACCTCCCGGTCGACCGTCTCCCCGACACTGCCGGCCCAGGGCCCGTCGGTATCGTCGACGAGGCCGCCCGGGGGGCGGTCGAGGCCTGCTGGTGTGTCGCCACCAACCCCGTCGCCGGCATGCCGGACACGAGCACCGTCCGAAACGCCCTCGAGGACACCTTCCTCGTCGTCCAGGACGCCTTCCGCTCGGAGACGGTGGAGTACGCCGATGTCGTCCTGCCCGCGGCCACCTGGGGTGAGTCCGAGGGGACGGTGATGAACATGGAACGGACTGTCTCGCGGGTGACCGCCGCCACGGAGGTGATGGACACGGTCCGTCAGGACCTGGACATCATCGCCGCCGTCGGCAACCGCGTCGCGCCCGGACTCTTCGCCGAGCCGCCGCTTGACCCCGAGGCGGTCTTCGACGAGTTCCGGGCCCTCACCGCGGGGACGCCGGCGGACATGTCCGGCATCAGTTACGACCGGCTGGCGGCGGAGCTGGCTGTCCGGTGGCCCACCGCCGACGCGACGAGCCAGGGTGGCTACCGGTACCTCGACACCGAGGAGGACGACGAGCGGTGGTCCTTCTGCACCGCGTCGGGGCGTGCGCAGTTCTCCGAGGCCGGCCACAGCCCGGTGCCCGAGCCGACCGACGCGAGCTACCCGCTCGTGCTGACCACGGGCCGGCAGGTCGACGCCTACAACACGGGCGTGCGGACCCGCGGCGCGACCGCCGACGACCTGCCCGTCATGCGTGTCCACCCCGAGACCGCCGGCGAGCATATCACGCAACTCGACCGGGGCCGGACCGTCGTCGAGTCGCGGCGCGGGCAGGTCACCGTCGAGGTACAGCCCGACGACGGCGTCCCCCCGGGCGTGCTCTGGGTCGACATCCACAACCCCGCCGCAAACGAGCTGACGCTCCCTGCGGTCGACCCCCAGTCCAGGGAGCCAAACTTCAAGCAGTGTGCGGTCCGGCTGACCGCGCCCGAGCGCTCCTCGCCGCTCACCCACGACGGGGTTGCCCAGCCCGGCGCCGTCGACATCGACGCCACAGACTGGTAGCTCCACCCCCCTAACTCTCACTCCGGTGTGTCGTGCGACCGACGCCACCGACCGGGCTGTGTCTCCAACTCGACACCCCGTCTCTTGTACATCTTTAATTTCCGCTCTCAGACGCTGCAAATATACTGCTGCCGGTCGCCACCTGGACACCTTCCAATTCGACCGACAAAAGTTGATAATTCCGCAGACGATGGGCTTATTATGTCTGAATAGTATGCGAAAGACCGTAGGAACCACATGATTCGCGAATTATTTCCGGTCGAGCGGAACAGTTCCGAACACAGTCGGTGGACAGCGTGTCAGTGTGTCCACGTCGGGGACGTGGACCGCCCCGGACGGAGGCCGGTAGCCACGGCCACTGTGGAGGGGGTCGACGGATGAAGAGCCCGGTCCGGATGACGAAGTACCGGACGCTCCTGCTGGCGACTATCGGCTTCAACTTCTCGTTTCTGATCTGGTTTTCGTTTGCCCCGTTCACCGGGCCGATGGCCGCGGAGTTCGGTCTCAGCCCCGCCGAGATCGGTATCCTGGCGAGTGCGGCCATCTGGCTCGCCCCGTTCGGACGCATCCTCACAGGCTGGCTCTCCGACCGGTTCGGTGCCCCGGCGGTGTTCGCGGTCGTGCTGACCTACGTCGGGGTGTTCTCGATGTGGAGTGCGGTCGCCCAGAGCTACACCGTGTTCTTCCTGACGCGGCTGATCGTCGCCACCGCGGGGATCACCTTCGTCATCGGCATCCAGCACGTCTCCGAGTGGTTCGAGGAGGGCGAACTCGGGCTGGCCGAGGGGGTCTACGCCGGGGTCGGCAACGCCGGCGCCGCGGGCGGCGCGTTGCTGCTCCCGCGGGTGTTCGGCACCGGGTGGAGCGGCCCCCTCTTCGAGTCGAACTGGCGGGCCGCCTTCTTCTACACCGGCGTCGTTGCGATCCTGCTCGCGGTCGTCTACTACGTCTTCGGTGAGGCCGCAAAGACCGACGAGAAACGCCAGGCCACCGCCGACAACGCCAGCTTCACAGGCTGGTTCTACACCGCCACCCGCTACGGGACGGTCGTGCTCGCGATGGCATACGTGATGACCTTCGGGCTGGAGCTGTCGATGAACGGCTGGCTCGCGACCTACTACCGGCTGGGCTTTGACACCCAGGACCTCGTGCTCGCCTCCACCTTTGCCGCCACCTTCTCGGTGGCTGCGGGCCTGCTCCGCCCTGTCGGCGGCTACGTCAGCGACCTTGTCGCGCGCAAGGAGAAGAACATCCTCCCGGTGTTCACCGGTCGGTACCGCGAGCAGTGGACGTTCGTCTCGCTGTGTTTCGTCGTGGTCACGATGGTCGGGATGACCGTTGCCGGGCTCTCCGGCCAGGTGTTGCTCGCTGTCGGGGCGGGCTTTCTGGTCGGGATGGGCTGTGCGTTCTCCGAGGGGGCCATCTTCGCGCAGGTGCCCGCGATGTTCCCCAACAGTTCGGGTGCGGTCGCGGGCGTGGTCGGCGGTGTCGGCACCGTCGGCGGGATCGTCTACCCGCTGGTCTACGCCGCCCCGTTCCTGCCGAATCTCCACATCGGCTACACGGTGGTCGCGCTGTCGATGATCCCGATTGTGCTCCTCGCCGGGTGGGTGTTCCGGCCACACGTCGCCGAGCGGGCGACCGAGGACGGCTTCCTCGACAGCGATGGCCCGGCCGCGGCGGCGGCCGACGACGACTGACCTACGAGCCGACCAGCCGCATCCCCTCACGAACCTGGTCGCGCTGGCCAAGCAGTGTGAGCTTGTCACCGACCTCGACGGTGAAGTCGGCGTGAGGGACGTGCGTCTCGCCGTCCCGGCCGACGAGCGCGATCAGACAGTCCTCCGGGAGCATCGGCCCGAACTCCTGTATGGCCGTGTTGTCGAACTCCGCGTTCGTGAGTTCGACCTCCTGGACGTCGCCTGTCCTGTCGGCGCCGGTCATCCACCCGGCCAGCGCCGGCCGCTCGATCTGGTTGTCGATGGCCCAGGCGCTTGCCATCCCAGCGTCGATACTCCGGACGCCGAGGTCCTCGAAGGCGTCGACGTTGTCGGGGTTGTTCACCTTGGCGATGACCTCTTCGACGTCGAAGTTCGACTTCGAGAGCTGGGCGACCAGCAGGTTGGCGTCGTCGTTACCGGTCGCGGCAACGACGATCTTGGCGTTTTCGGCGCCCGACGACCGCAGCGTCTCGGTGTCGGTGCCGTCACCCAACTCGACCTTGTACCCCTTGTTGCGGCCCTGTTCCACGACATCCTCGTCCTGCTCCACGATGACAACATTCTCGCCCCGGTCTTCGAGACGGTCAGCGAGCGCACGGCCCGTGTTCCCGCCTCCGATGATAATCACACGCATCGGTATTACGTCGAGATACTCCGCGATATACCGCGCCAGCCCGCCCTCGAAGGCGACTGTTGCCAGGATCACCAGGAAGACGGTCCCGACAAGCACGTCCGCCTGACTGCCGAGTGTGGCCGCCTCTGCCAGCAGCTCTGTCGCCTCCGGCTCGGCAACCCCTGTGGCTTCCTGGCGCAGTGCCGCCGCCTCGTTCCGGAGTTCGACCGCAAAGAGCGTCGCCACCGAGGCCGGAATGATCCCCCGCGGCCCAACGGCGCTCATGAACACCCGTTCGCGGGTCGTGAACCGACCGCCGACCGTCGAGACGAACACCAGAGTCGGGCGAATGAGCAGGGCAACCGCGGCGACAACCGCGAGCCCGGGGAGCCCGAGCCCAACCAGCACGTCAAAGTCAAGCAGTGCCGCGAGCGCAATAAAGACAAAGGAGAGCACCAGCAGCGTGATGTCACCCTTGAACGAAGCGATCTCGTCCTCGTAGGGGATGTCGACGTTGCCGAGTACCACCCCCGCGGTGGCGACGGCGGCGACACCGGCCTCACTGAGCTGTGCGTTGGCGACCGCGTAGGCCACCAGCGCCCCTGCGAGCACGAGCAGGCGGGCATTCCGGGGGGCGTCCCCCGGCGAGAGGTCGATAAAGCGGAGGATGTAGAAGATAATGCCGGCGACGACCAACCCCACGATGACGCCGGTCCCGAGCCGCGAGGTAAAGTCGGCGAGCAGTCCGGCGCTGCTCGTGGCCGGGTTGAGCACCTCGAACACCACGACCGCGGTGATGGCGGCGCTGACGTCGTTGACGATCCCCTCGGTCTCCAGGGCGGTGGCCACCCGGTCACGGACGGGCACGACATTGAGGATCGGTGTGACAACCGTCGGTCCGGTCGCCACCAGCAACGCGCCGACGAGGAAGGCAAGCGGCCAGCCTGTCCCCAGCGCAAAGCGAACGACGACGGTCGTCCCGACCAGGGCAACCGCCGCCCCGACGGTCACTAGCCGTAGCGTCGCCGCCGGGGCCTCCCGAAGCCGGTCGACCCGTAGGTGAAAGGCCCCCTCGAAGACAATAACGGCAACGGCGAGTCCCACAATTGCCGGGAGCGCGTCCCCAAATGACTCGGGGGTAATGAGCGCCGCCCCCTCCGGTCCCAGTGCGATGCCGGCCGCCAGGTAGAAGATGATGCTTGGCACCTCGAACGCGCTCGCGAGCACCTGTGCGACGACCCCAAGCGCGATGATCCCGGCGGTCAGCAGTATCAGTTCGGACGCAGCCATCTCCTGTGCCCGGCCTCTCTGTCCCCCGCGGGTATAAGCGCGGCTGTTCCGGGTCGGAGCGGGGCCCCGGCGCTCCAGCCCCCCGGGGCTCGGCCGGGAGCGACACGGTTTTGCCCTGCGGTGTGAAAGCGGGGGCATGCTCAGCAGGCAGTTCGTCCGGGAGCACCCCGAGCAGGTACGCGAGGCCATCGCGGCGAAGGGGGTCACCGGGGTCGACCTCGACGAACTCCTCGCGGTCGACGAACAGTGGCGGGAGCTGAAGGCCCGCGGCGACGGGCTCCGCCAGGAGCGCAACGAGGTCTCCGAGCGGATCGGCGACCTCAAACGCGAGGGCGAGGAGGAGCAAGCCCAGGCCGCAATCGAGCGGTCCCAGGACCTGAAAGCCGAACTGGCGGCGGTCGAAACGGAGGCCGACGACCTCGAATCGCAGCTGGAGAGCCTGTTGCTCGAACTGCCGAATATCCCCCACGACTCCGTCCCGGTCGGCGACGACGAGGCCGACAACGTCGAGCGCTACCGCGAGGGCTTTGGGGACCTGCGTGGGTTGCCCGACCCGGTTGTTCCTCACTACGACCTCGGCGAGGAGCTGGACATCCTGGACTTCGAGCGCGGCGCGAAGGTGACCGGCGGGGGCTTCCAGTTCCTCAAGGGTGAGGGCGCACGCCTGGAGCACGCCCTGACCCAGTTCATGCTCGACGTCCACCGCGAGCAGGGGTACGTCGACGTCCTTCCGCCGATCCCGGTGAACTCGGCGTCGATGCGGGGCACCGGCCAGCTCCCGAAGTTCGCCGAGGACGCCTACCGTGTGGGTGCCCGCCCGGACGACGACTACGACGACGACGACCTCTGGCTGCTCCCGACCGCCGAGGTGCCGGTCACCAACATGTACCGCGACGAGATCCTGCTCGACGACGACCTCCCGCTCAAACACCAGGCCGTCACCCCGAACTTCCGGCGGGAGGCCGGCGAACACGGCACCGAGACCCGCGGTTACGTCCGTGTCCACCAGTTCAACAAGGTCGAACTCGTCAACTTCGTCCGCCCGGCGGAGAGCTACGACCGCCTGGAAGGGCTGCTCGCCGAGGCCGAGACGGTCCTGCAACGGCTCGGACTGCCCTACCGTGTGCTGAGGATGTGCACCGGCGACATGGGTTTTACCCAGGCCAAAAAGTACGACATCGAGGTGTGGGCGCCGGCCGACGACATGCCCGAGGGCCCCGAGGCCGGCGGCCGGTGGCTCGAGGTGTCGTCGGTGTCCAACTTCGAGGAGTTCCAGGCCCGGCGGGCCGGCCTGCGCTACCGGCCCGAGCGCCACGAGTCGGCCGACTACCTCCACACCCTCAACGGCTCCGGCGTTGCCGTCCCTCGGGTCATGGTGGCGCTCCTCGAGTACTACCAGAACCCCGACGGGACCGTCACCGTCCCCGAGGCGCTGCGCCCGTACATGGGTCAGGAGCGCATCGAGGGCGACGAACCTGTCGGGGAGAGCGCGGTCGGGGCCGGCGACCGCGAGTGACTGTCGGAACTGTCCGCGACCGGTCAGGGCGGCTCAGTCCACGTACGTCCGCAGCCGGACCATCTGCCCGTCGGCGAACGTGAACACGTCCACAAAGCCAGTCAGCTCTCGCCCGTCAGCCGACAACAGCCGGCCACGGACGGCAACCTCGGCACCGGGGTCACCGCCGGCCGACCCGCCACGCCCCTCCCCCCGGCGATAGACGCTGTCGACAGGGTGGCTCGTGTCGGTCGAGGGGCGTTCCTCCCGCATGAACCGGACGAACCGCTCACACCCCTCTAGTGTCATGTCCGGGCGCTCGTGGACAAACCCGGGCGCGAGGAGGGCCCCGAGCAGGTCGTAGTCACCGTCGTCGAGCGCCCGGTAGTACGCCCGGGCTCGCGGGACAGGCCCCGCCGGAAGGTCCGGTGTCACGACGACCGGTCACCCTCGCTGTCCGGCCCCTCCTCGCCGGCGGGCGCGGGAAACGCCGGCGCCTGCTCGCCAACATTGGTCATCGTTCCTTATACCGGGCAGGCTCACTTAACTGTCATGGACGGGCCGGCCGCCGGGCGGCGCCGAGCCGGGGCGGACGGCTTTTGCCCGCCCGCCCGGTAGGGAGGGTGTGCAGTTGCACGTCCGCTACGAGGGTGACGACGACCCCGAGAAGTGTACGGCCCGGCGGCTCGCTCACCTCGGACACGCCACACTCCACCACTCGGCCCGGGAGACGCCCCCGGGGGTCGTCCTCGACCCCTTTGCCGACCGGGCGCTCTCGCCGGCCGACGCCGGCAGCGACCGGCTGGTGGCGCTTGACTGCTCCTGGCGGACGGCCACCGACGAGGCCTTCCGGCTCGACGGCACACACCGCTCACTCCCCTTTCTCGTCGCCGCCAACCCGGTCAACTACGGAACCCCGTTCCAGCTGAACACCGTCGAGGCCTTTGCCGGGGCGCTGACTATCCTCGGCGACCGCGCCCAGGCCGAGACGCTTCTGGAGACGTTTGCGTGGGGGGACACCTTCCTCGAACTCAACGCGGAGCCGCTGGCCCGCTATGCGGACTGTGCGGACTCCGGCGCGGTGGTTGCTGTCCAGGACGACTACCTTGCCGACGACCCGGACCCCGAGACCGGTGGCGACACGGGGACAGGTGCTGTCAGCACGGCAAACAGTGATGGCTGACCCGGCCCCGGGCTCAGCCGCTCACTGTGACGTTCCCGGTTGAGTCGACGATCCTGGTGTCCTGCCCACTCCTGACCGGGATCCGCTCGACGACGTTGCCGTCCTCGTCGGTCACGATGACGAAGTAGAGCACGTCGTCACCCTCGCCGGCACCGGCGCTACCACTGCCGTCGGTTTCGGTTCCGTTGCGTGGCGGCTCGGACTGGTCGGACACCTGCTCGCCGGCGACAAAGGAACGGATAGCGTCGTCGGTGCGCAGTTCGAGCGTCGAGCTGTCGTCCGCGTTGACGAAGACGTTACGCGCCACGTCGGTGGCGTCGACCGGAACGACCTTGATCTGCCACCACAGCTCCCCGTCGACGGTGATCGGCACCGGCTCGGCTACGACGAAGTTCTGCCCCCAGTTGGTCCGGGAGTCAGACGCGCGGGCAACCCCCATCGCCCGCTCGGGGCCGGTCAGGGTCTCTCGCTCGGTCGCGAAGAAGGTGTACTCGCCGGTCGTGGCGTCGGCAAACCACACCTCATCGAGCCCGCGTGTGTCGGTC
Source organism: Salinirussus sp. (assembly GCA_028275005.1). Lineage (GTDB taxonomy): Archaea > Halobacteriota > Halobacteria > Halobacteriales > Haloarculaceae > Salinirussus. The sequence goes on along the minus strand of JAQCNN010000111.1, from coordinate 2,429 downwards.
CCGTAGGGTTCCAGTGCCGTCACGTACGACATCTGCTCGCCTTCGAGGTCGATCACGAACGGCTGGCTGTTCTCCGCGCTGTCCGGGAGCCCCGCAACCTCGACCTCGTTCTCGTGGGCGCCGACCACCGGCAGCTGGTTGATGATCCCGTTCCGGTAGTTCAGCGACTCCATCTCCGCCTGCGTGAGTGTCAGCGGGTAGAGCCGCTGTCCATCAAGCACCGGGTGTGACTGTGCCTCCTCCGGTGAGAGGTGTTCAACCGTCCCGTTGGTGTAGACCAGCGCGCCCCCCTTCCAGGCCGGCGTGGTGTGGGGGAACGGCGCCAGGTTCCACTCGTGAGCCGTCTTCGGGTAGTACATGTACGGCTGCCCCTCGTAGCTGAACTCGACTGGCTCGTCGTTGTACTCCGCCAGGTAGTCAGTCGACTTTAGCTGCCAGTCCGCCGACCGGTAGAGGAACATCCCCTGGCCGTAGGTGAACTCCTGGTCGTAGACGTTGACCTGTCGCTGGTCGAGTTCGGTCATATCGGCGACGAGCACGCCCCGCTGATTCTCGATAACCTGGTTCCTGAACCCATCGGGTTCGATGGCGTACGACCACGCGAGCGAGCCGTTCTGTGTGCGGGCGATATCACTCGCCCCGAGCCGGTGCTGACGGTACGAGACCGAGCCGCTGGTGGCGACGTCGGAGACCTGGCGGGGGACGACCCGCGGGTTATCCGGATTGGCCGACGGGAACTCCGCGACCTCGGTGGCGTCGGCCATCGTCTGTGACGCCAGCGTCCGCTGCTCCAGTGGGCCTGCCGGGATCCCGACCAGGATCGACAGGACGAACAGGACGGTGACGACGGAGGTGAACCGCTGGAGCTTGCGGCCCCCGGCCCCGCCGCCGAAGAGCCCACCTGGTGCAACCTCGAAGGAAAATTCGTCGTCGTCATCGACGACACTCACCCCCCGGCTGTCGTCCTCGTCGGTCTCCATCCGCCACGGCGGGTAGTACCAGAGCACGAGCGCGGTGAGGAGACCCCCACCCAACAGGACCGTCGCGGGCGGCGAGAACAGCATCGAGTAGACGAGGCCGTGCCAGAGTGGTCGCGTGACGTACCACACCCCGAGCAGGACAACGACCACGGCCGTCCGCTTGAGGAGGTGACGGACCAGCCGCTGTCGGTTGTTCGTACCGACATCTATCTTGAGGTCGTCGTCGCCGGCCCCATCAGACATATCTAATATTGGGGTTTCTAGCGGATAAGCCGTGTGTATCCCACCCGAGCCGAACCACCGGACTTAAGCGCAACAGTGCGGTACGTTCGGATATGGCAAGTTTCGACAAGGCGGAAGAGCGCCTCTTCACGAAGCTAATCTGCATGCGCTGTAACGCCCGGAACCCCCAGCGTGCCGACCAGTGCCGGAAGTGTGGCTACGCCCGACTCCGGCCAAAAGCCCGCGAGAGCCGGAGCGCATAGCGCGACTCGCGTCCCTCCTCGGCGCACGCCCACCGGCCACCGTCCTGCCGATACGCCCCACGGCGTGACGGCCCCACGCCCCGGCGCTGACACCACCAGTCGATACCGCTCATTGCCGCGTAACGCCACGGTTAAGCCCGTGTAGCACGAAATACGGTTACATGAAACAACACTCCGACCGACCGCCGTCACGCGCCTCTAACCGCAAGGGGGCGCTCTTCTGTCCCGCCTGTGGACACGAGGCGCATACCGACGGCGACTGGTCGGTCTCCCCGACACCCGACGGCGATGTCTACCGCTGTCCTGCCTGTGACGAGACGGTCACTGTCCGCCCGAACAGGGGCGACCACACACCCGGTGCAGCCCTGCTCGCCCGCTCGGCACCGGCCGCGCTCGTGTGGGTGCCGGACACCACAGCGGACCGTGACACGGACGCCGACGGCTGCTCCCGGGACCCGTCAGTTTAATCCGGATACTTCGGCTCGCGCTCCTCGGCCCGCGAGAGTGCCGTCTCCACCACGTCCCGGACGTCGCCGTGAAAGACACCCCCGTGACCCGCGTACATGCCGCTGACGCCGTCGGGCAGCCGCCCGAGTAGGTCGTCGATGCTCCGGATGAGCCGGTCGCGACTCATCCCCGGGTAGTCCGTCCGGCCGAAGCTCCCGTAGTCGAAGGCACCGTCGTCGTGGACCACCACGTCCCCCGAGAACAGCGAGTCCTCGCCGACGAGGGAGACGTGGTCGTCGCCGTGGCCCGGGGTGTACACCACCTCGCAGGGCTCGTCGCCGACCAGTATCTCGTCGCCGTCCGCCAGCCCGTGGGTCCGGAGCGGGTGGTCGGCGTAGGCGTAGCAGTCCGCGTCAAAGGCCTCGACGACGGCCGCGAGCTGCTCGACGTGGTCGCCGTGCTGGTGGGTGAGGACTACCTTCGAGAGCTCGTCAGTATGCTCGCGGATGGCGTCGAC
>JAQCNN010000108.1 GCA_028275005.1 Salinirussus sp. | reverse complement strand
AACGAGGCCTACGACACCGAACGCGAACTCGCCTTGGAGCTTGCGGACCTCGTCAACGAGGAGGTCGACGCCCTCGTCGAGGCCGGCGCCCGCTACATCCAGATCGACGAGCCGGCTCTCGCGACCACCCCCGACGACCACGCGCTGGTCGGTGAGTGTCTCGAGCGTATCGTCGCAGATGTCCCCGACGAGGTTCGTGTCGGACTACACGTCTGTTACGGCGACTACTCCCGGATCTACCCGGAGGCACTCGAGTACCCGGTCGACGAACTCGACCTCGAACTCACCAACGACGACTTCGCACAGGTCGACGTCCTCACCGAGCCTCCGTTTACCCACGACCTCGCACTCGGCGTCGTCGACATCCACACCGCAGAGGTCGAATCCGTCGCGGAGATCAAACAGAACATCAAACAGGGGCTCAGGGTCGTCCCGCCCGAGCGACTGGTCATCTCGCCGGACTGCGGGCTGAAGCTGCTGCCTCGCGAGGTCGCCTACCGGAAGATGGAGAATATGGTCCAGGCCGCCCGCGAGGTCGAGCGGGAACTCGACGCCGGCGGGGTCGATGTCGAGGCCCCGGCCGCCAGCGCGGACGACTGACCGTCGACAGGGATACGCCGCCCCTCAGACCGGCTCGAGGACGACGACCCGCTCGCCCTCGGTCTCGTTGCGGGCAACCCCGACCGCGACCTCCTGCCCGACCTCCACCTCCTCCGGACCGACGCCGCGTTTCTGTCCTTCGACCTGGAGTTGGCCGGTCAGCCGGACCGGGCCGAACTGTGCGACCGCGACGACGTAGGGAGCGTCGTCGGCAAAGGAGGGGCCGGCCACGTTGACGACCGTCTTCGTGAGCACCTCGCCGGTCTCCGGCAGCGGCTCCTCGGTCAACTCCCGTTCGCCGGTCTCGGGGTCGAACTGCTGGGGTGGGAGCCAGCCGTTCCCGCTTGGACTCTCCAGGTAATAGGGCTCGCCGGCCTCGACGGCGTCGAGGAAGTCGTCGTAGCCGGCATCCCGGGTGCCGTCGTCGCTCATGTAACCACCTCCAGAGCAAAGCTCCGGCGTCGTTGCACTCGCTCACGGCTTCGCCGCTCACTGTCCCGGGACGCTCCCGTCGGTCGCGTCCCGCGGCTCATGCAACCACCTCCGGAGCGGGGCTTCGGCGTCGTTGCACTCGCTCCCCCCTGGTCGCTCATGCAACCACCTCCAACACGTTGACCACACAACTCGCCACCGTCCCGCCGGCGTTGTGGGTCAGCCCCACCTCCGCGTCCGAGACGGCGTCGCTGTTGACGTGGTCACCCCGGAGGAGCTTCGTCATCTCCGAGACCTGGGCGCCGCCGGTCGCGCCGACGGGGTGGCCCTTTGCCTTGAGCCCGCCCGAGAGGTTGACCGGGCGGTCGCCCTCGATGTCGGTCTCGCCGTCGGCCGCGGCGCTGATGGCCTCGCCGGTCTCGTAGAAGCCAAGCGCCTCGAGCGCGAGCACCTCGGCGACGGTGAAGCAGTCGTGCACCTCGGCGATATCGATGTCATCCGGGCCGACGCCGGCGTCGTCGTAGGCAGCCGCGGCCGCGCGCTCGGCGGCCGGGGTGCGGGTCATCGAGACCCGGTCGTGCAGCGCCATCCGGTCGCCGCCCTGGCCGGTCCCGGTGACCGCCACCTCGGGGTCCAGTCCCCGCTCCTCGGCAAACTCCTCGCTGACGAGCAGGGCGGCACTCCCCCCGTCACTCATCGGCGAGCAGTCGTAGAGGCCAAAGGGTGAGCAGACCGTCGGCGCCGTGAGGACGTCCTCGACGGTGATCTCCCGCTGGAACTGTGCCAGGGGGTTCTCGGTGGCGTGACGGTGATTCTTTACCGCAATCGCCGCCAGGTCCTCCCGGCCGCCCCCGTGCTCGTGGAAGTAGCGGTTGGCCATCAGCGAGTAGGCCCCGGGGAAGGTGACGCCGGCCTTTGTCTCCCAGAGGGCGTCCGCGGCGCTCGCGAGGCCCGCGGTCCCCTCGGCCGTGGAGAGGTTCGTCATTCGCTCGGCGCCGCCGACGAGCACACAGTCGGCAGCGCCGTTGCGGACCCGCTCGACACCCAGCCGGACGGCCGCCCCCGAGGAGGCACAGGCGCTCTCGATCCGGGTTGCGGGCGCGGTCACACCCGCGCTGTCCGCCGCCAGCGGGCCGGAGTGTCCCTGTTGCTCGGCGTGCTGTCCCATGAAGTTGCCGTAGAACACCTCCTCGACGGCGCCCGGGCTCAGGCCCGCGTCGTCGTAGGCCTTTCCTGCGGCCTCGGCGAACAGCTCCCGGGCGGTCCGTTCGGGTGACTTCCCGAAGGCGGTCATCCCGACGCCGGCGACGCGCGGGGCGGTCACCACTCCATGCCCCCGTTGACGCCGAGGACCTGGCCGGTCATGTAGCTAGACTCCTCGCTGGCCAGAAAGCGGACCATCCCGACAATATCCTCCACCTCGGCAAAGCGGTCGAGCGGGATCCGCTCGAGGATCCCCTCCTTCACCCGGTCGGGGACGTCGGCGAGCATGTCCGTCATCACGAACCCCGGCGCGACACAGTTGGCGGTCGACCCCTCCTGGGCGAGTTCCAGGGCGATCGTCCGGGTGAAGCCGAACATCCCGGACTTTGTTGTCGCGTAGTTTGCCTGGCCGTAGTTGCCCTGCTGACCGACGACACTCGAGATGTTGACCAGCCGTCCCTCGGTGGCGTTGCGGATATCCTCGAAACAGGTCTTGGTGCAGTTGAACACCCCGCCGAGGTTGACGTCCATCACCCGGTCCCAGTCCTCGCGGGTCATACTCTCGAACTTCTTGTCGACCGTGATACCCGCGTTGTTCACCAGGACGTCGATCCCGCCGAAGGCGTCGTGAACCGACTGGTACATCTCCTGGACCTCACCGAGGTTGGCGACGTCAGCCTGGGCGACGACGGCCTCGCCCCCCGCCCCGTCGATGTGGTCTCTGACCTCGTAGGCGGCGTCCTCCGACGACCGGTAGTTGACGACGACGTTCGCGCCGTTGCGGCCGAACTCCTCCGCGATCCCGCGCCCGATCCCCTTTGATGCGCCCGTGACGAGGCACGTTCGGTTGTCTAATGTCATCGCATATCACGTCACGACAGTGTTACAGTACCGGGGTATATCAGACTGGCGTCGGCGGCGGTTCTGCCGACACGGTTGGCAGCCGCCGAGGGGTGACGGCGTTACCGACCCTACTCGTAGAGCCAGGTCTCGTCGACCTGCTCCCACCCGACCAGCTCGTCGTCGTCAAAGAAGAGCTCGATCTCCCGCTCGTTGGCGCCCGGGTCCTCGTTGTCGGAGCCGTGGATGACGTTGCGACCCAGGTCGAGCCCGAGGTCCCCGCGGATCGTCCCGGGGGCGGACTCGGCGGGGTCGGTCTCGCCCATCATCGCCCGGACCTGCCGGGTGGCGTCCTGTCCCTCCCAGACCATCGCCATCACTGGGCCGCTGGTAATAAACTCGACGAGCCCCTCGAAGAAGGGTTTGCCCTCGTGTTCGCCGTAGTGGTCGTGGGCCAACGCCTCGTCTATCCGGGTGAACTTCGCGCCGACCAGTTTCAGCCCGCGCTGTTCGAACCGGGAGATGATCTCGCCGACGAGCCCGCGCTGGACGCCGTCGGGCTTGACCATCACGAACGTCCGCTCGCGCTCCTCGCTCATACCTCGGCTTCCTCCTCGGGGTCCGCCTCCTCGATATCCTCCTCGCCGGCTGCCTCGGTGTCAGACCCCTCGACGTCCGCCGCGGCCGCGGACGCCGCGTCGGCCGGTTCCGACTCGGCCTCGGCGCCGACGGTTTCGTCCGCCACCTCGGCGGCCGGCCGCCGGTCGTCGCCCGTGCCCGTCCACTCGAGGTCGCGGGCCCGCCGACCCAGGTCGACGTTTTTCTCGCACTTCGAGGAGCAGAACCGGACCGTTGTCCCGTCCGTGCGGACGAACATCGTTCCCGTGCCGGGCTCGATATCCCCGCCACAGAAGTCACACTCGTTTGTTTGTGGCATTGTTAACCTCCGATCTGGTCGGCCTCGCGGGCGGTCTCGCGCAGCTGGAGCACGTCGCCTTCCCGGACCGGGCCGAGGACGTTCCGGGTGATAATCCGCCCCTGATTCTCGCCCTCGCGGATGCGACACTTGACCTGCATGGCCTCGCCGTGCATCCCGGTCCGGCCCACGACCTCGATAACCTCCGCCGGCGTGGAGCCGCCACCGCCCTCGTTCTCGGCGTCCTCTGCGCTCATACGAGCCACCCCTCGTGGCGGCTATGAGTGTCACGGCCAACGACGGGTCGCAGCCGTGAGCAGGACTGTGTGAGCGTTCTCATCTGGATCACCGGAGCTCGTCGACCTTGTCGGCGATATCCTGAATGGTGCCGTCCGCCTCGCCGGCGTCGACGACCGCCGCGGCGGCGCTGCCGACCTCGAGACCGGCAGCGTGGCCGATATCGTCCTGGGTGCCGACGAAGACGTACGGGATGTCCTTCTCGGCGGACAGCTCCGGAAGGTGCATCACGACCTCCTCGGGCTGGACGTCCTCGGCGACGTAAACCAGCGCCGCGTTGCCGCGCTCGACGGCCTTCGTCGTCTCGTTTGTTCCCTTCTTTACTCGTCCTGTGTCCCGGGCGACCTCGAGGGCCTCGAGGGCATCCTCTTCGAGGTCTGCTGGGACGTCGAAATCGACGTACACTGACATATGGTGGTCACCTCCTGCACACGGGCTCGCACTCCCCCGCCCTCGCCGAGCCGTCGGTCGGCCCTACGGGCCTGTGGCCTGAGAGTCCTGTGCGGGCTGGGAGCGTCATCAACCCTGTGCAGGCTGTACCAGAAGTTGGCTCTCGGCTGCCTAAAGCGCTTTCGAAGCCCTCGCGCGGTGGAACCGGCCGTCGACCGCAGTCCTCAACACTGAGCCCCGCCGACCGTGGATATGGACCTGGCGGCCCGGCTGCGAGCGGAGGCCCGCCGGACCGACGAGCGCCGGCTGCTCGTCCTCGCGGGAAGGCCGGCACAGACCCGCGAGCGCGCAGCCGACGCCCTCCGGACCGCCGACATCGCCGACACGACCTATCTCGGGCCCGCCGACCCGTCCACCGCCCTCACAGCCCTCGACCCCATCGAACACCTCTCCCTCGACGGGTCGACGAAGCTCCTCGGGACCACCCGCGAGGCCGTCGTCGTCGACTGTCACGAGGCCTGCCGGCCAAACGCCCTCGGGCGCGCCGTCGGGGCCGTCGACGGCGGCGGCCTGTTACTGCTGTTGACCCCGCCGCTCCCGGACTGGCCGGAGCGTCGGGACGGCTTCGACGCGACGCTTGCGGTCCCGCCCTTCGACCAGGCCGACGTGTCGGGCCACTTCCGGCGCCGGCTTGTCGACACACTCCGGGCCCACCGTGGGGTCGCTCTCGTCGACGTCGAGGCCGGCACCGTCGAGACGGAGGGGCTGACGGACCCGCCGCCGCGCCGACCCGCGCCGGCCCCCGAGCCGCCCGACGACCACCGGTTTCCGGCCGCCGCCTACGAGGCCTGCCGGACGACCGACCAGGCCGACGCGGTCGCCGCGTTCGAGTCTCTCGAGACACTCGTCCTCGAGGCCGACCGGGGGCGTGGCAAGTCGAGTGCCGCCGGGCTGGCCGCGGCCTGTCTCGCCCGCGACGGCGAGGACGTACTCGTCACCGCGCCCGCCTACCGCAACGCCCGCGAACTGTTCGCCCGCGCCGGGGAGCTGCTGACGGAACTCGATGCGCTGGCTGGACAGGATGCTTCCGAGAACCCGCGCCGACTCGAGACCGCGGACGGCCGGGTCCGCTTTCGCCCGCCCGCCGAGGCAGTCGACCTCCCCGATGACCCCGATACCGTCCTCGTCGACGAGGCCGCCGCCCTCCCCGTCAGCCGTCTCGAGGCACTGCTCGACGCGCCGACGGTCGCCTTTGCCACCACCGTCCACGGCTACGAGGGGGCGGGTAGGGGCTTCGACGTGCGCTTTCGCGACCGGCTTGCCGACCGTGACCGGGTCGTACAGGAGGTCCGACTCGACACGCCGATTCGCTACGCCCCGGCCGACCCGGTCGAGGTGTGGGGCTTCCGTGCGCTCGCACTGGCCGCCCGCCCACCCGTCGGCCCGCTCGTCGCCGACGCCGACCCTGGGAGTGTCGGCTACCGCCGCCTCTCGGCCGAGGCCCTCCTCGCCGACGACCACCTGCTGCGGGAGGCCTTTGGCCTGCTCGTGACCGCCCACTACCGGACCGAGCCGAACGACCTCGCACGGCTGCTCGACGCGCCGAACGTCGCCGTTCGCGCACTCCTCCACGACGGACACGTCGTCTCGGTGGCGCTTCTGGCCCGGGAGGGCGGGCTGCCCGCCGACCGGCGGGCGCGGATGTACGCCGGTGAGCGCGTCCGCGGACACATGGTCCCCGACGTGCTGACCACGCAGTGTCGCGACGAGCGGGCGGCCGTCCCGGTCGGCTGGCGGACCCTCCGAGTCGCCACCCACCCGGTCGCCCGCTCGCGGGGGCTCGGCTCGCTCCTGCTCGACCGCGTCCGCGCGGAGGCCGCCGACCGCGACCTCGACTACCTGAGTGTCAGCTACGGCGCCACGCCGAGCCTCGTCGACTTCTGGGCGGAGAGTGGCTTTCGTACCGTCCACCTCTCGACGACCCGAAACGAGCGAAGCGGCGAACACTCCGCGGTGATGGTCGCCCCGGTCTCCGGGGCCGGCCGGGACCTGCTCGAGCGCCACACCGACTGGTTCCTGCAACGAACACTGGGCGCGCTCGCCGACTCGATCTCCGGCGCCGACCCCGACGTGGTGCGGGCGGTCCTGCGGGCAACAGCCGACCCTGCCCGTGTGACCAACCCCGACGCCGACCCTGACACCGCCCTCCACCCGGTCCTCGACCTCTCGGCGCCCGAGTGGCGGGTCGTCGCCGGCACCGCCGAGGGGGCGGCGGTCTTCGACACCGCCCCACGGCCGTTCCGGCGACTGACGCTTCACCATCTCGTCGGGGCCGACCCCGCCATCGACGACAGTGACGGGGACTCACTCGGCGCCCGGGCCGAGCGCCTGCTCGTCGCGAAGGCCCTCCAGGCTCGCCCCTGGCCCGAGGTCGCCGACGCGCTTGACTATTCGGTGACCACCGAGTGCAAGCGGGCGATGGGGCGGGTTGCCGGCCACCTCGTCGACCGCTACGGAACCGAGGCCGCACGCGAGGAGCGGAGGCGGCTGCGGTGACCGCCGGCGTGGCGACACTCGAGACGGTCCCGCTCGCTATCGGCGTCGACCTCTGGGTGCTCGCTGCCTTTGCCCTCCTGCTCGCAGGCGTTGTCGGCAGTGTCATCCCGCTGGTTCCGGGCCCGGCACTCGCCGTTGGCGGTGTCCTCGTCTACTGGTGGGCCAGTGGCTACGCCGACCCGTCGACGCCGGTGCTCGTCGCCCTCCTGCTCGTGGGGCTCATCGGCGTCGTCGTGGACCTGTTCGGCGGTGCGCTCGGGGCATCTGCCGGTGGCGCCTCAGCGACGACGACAGCCGCGGCAGGGGTCGTCGGGCTGGCGCTCTTCTTCGTCGCCGGACCAGTCGGGGTCGTCGTCGGTGTCGCCGGGACGGTCTTTCTCGTCGAGTACCGCAAGGCACGCAACGCCCGCAGCAGCGCCAGGGCCGCACTCGGGGCGGTCGTTGGCATCCTCGCCTCGGCGCTGGTCCAACTCCTGCTTGCCCTCTCGATACTGGTTGCGATGGCCCTGGTCGTGCTAGTCTGAGCGCGCCCGAACGGAGCGGTCCGGGGCCACTAACAACGACATATGAGGGCCCAGCCCGGCCTCAGATGCGGCCGGCC
>JAQCNN010000099.1 GCA_028275005.1 Salinirussus sp. | reverse complement strand
GTGACCGAGATGGTCAAGGCCGGCTTCGAGACGCTGGTCGAGGCGGGCTACGCCCCGGAGATGGCCTACTTCGAGTGTCTGAACGAACTCAAGCTCATCGTCGACCTGATGTACGAGGGCGGGCACATGGGGATGTGGAACTCGGTGTCGGACACCGCCGAGTACGGCGGGCTGACCCGTGGCGAGGAGGTCATCGACCGCGAGGGGATGCAGGAGATCCTCGAGGGGGTTCAGTCCGGTGAGTTCGCCCGGGAGTGGATCTCGGAGAACCAGGCCAACCGCCCCGCCTACCGCCAGTTCCGGGGTGCCGAGCAGTCCCACGAGATCGAACAGGTCGGCGACCGGCTGCGGGAGCTGTTCGCCTGGGACGAACAGGGCGAGGAGGTGCCCGCCGATGACTAGTGCGACACGAACGAGGCGCGTCTCGGAGCCGCGAGCGCCGGTCACGGCGACAGCGCGCACCGCCGAGCGGGGAACCGAGGGACGTGAGGAGACTGTATGAGCGAGAACACACTGTACGACAAGGTTTGGGAGCAACACAAGGTAAACGAGCTACCGAGCGGACAGGACCAGCTGTTCGTCGGGCTACATCTGGTTCATGAGGTGACCAGCCCACAGGCCTTCCACATGCTCGAGGAGAAGGGCCACCAGGTCGCCTTTCCCGACCGGACCTTCGCGACGACCGACCACATCGTCCCGACGACGCCGGAGGGGCGCGAGCGGCCGCTGAACGACCCGGAGGCCGAGGAGATGCTCTCGGCACTCGAGGAGAACGTCGACGACAACGGGATCACGTTCTTTGGCCTGGAGTCGGGTAAGCAGGGGATCACCCACGTCGTCGCCCCCGAGTTGGGTCTCTCACAGCCGGGGATGACCGTTGCCTGCGGGGACTCACACACCGCGACCCACGGCGCCTTTGGCTCGATCGGGATCGGGATCGGCACCTCCCAGATCCGGGACGTCCTCTCGACGGGCTGTATCGCCGCCGAGAAGCAGGACGTCCGGCGGGTCGAGGTGAACGGGACACTCGGCGATGGCGTCTACGCGAAGGACGTCATCCTGAAGATCATCCAGGAACTGGGCGTGGACGGCGGTGTCGGCCACGTCTACGAGTACGGCGGCTCGGCGGTCCGGGACCTGGACATGGAGGGCCGGCTCGCGGTCTGTAACATGTCCATCGAGGGCGGCGCCCGCGCGGGGTATATCAACCCCGACGAGACCACCTACGAGTATCTCCGGGGCCGGGAGTTCGTCCCCGAGGGCGAGGCCTTCGAGGAGCGCAAGGCGTACTGGGAGTCCGTCAGCTCGGACGACGACGCCGAGTACGACGATATCGTCGAGATCGACGCCGACGCCATCGCCCCGATGGTCACCTGGGGGGTCAACCCCGGGCAGGTTGTCGAGGTGACCGAGCCGCTGCCCGCGCCGGCGGACTTCGAGGCCCGCACCGACCGTGAGGCCGCCAAACGGGCCTACGACCACATGGGTCACAGCCCCGGCGACACCATGGCGGGCTACGACGTCGACGTGGCCTTTCTGGGGACCTGTACGAACGGCCGGGTGAAGGACTTCGAGGTCGCCGCCCGGGTGCTGGAGGGCCGGCAGGTCGACGACGGGGTCCGCGCGCTCGCCGTGCCGGGCTCGGAGACGGTCCGCCAGGAGTGTGAGGCACGCGACATCGACGAGACGTTCATCGAGGCGGGCTTCCAGTGGCGCCAGGCCGGCTGCTCGATGTGTCTGGCGATGAACGACGACTCCCTGGAGGGTGACGAGGTCTGTGCGTCCTCCTCGAACCGGAACTTCGTCGGCCGGCAGGGGTCGAAGGAGGGCCGGACCGTCCTGATGAGCCCTGCGATGGTCGCGGCGGCGGCCGTCGAGGGCGCGGTGGTCGATGTCCGGGACGGGCTAGACGTCGAGTTGCCGAGCGGGACCGACCGCGCCGGTGCCGGGGAGGCGGCCGACTGATGAGCGACACTGACCCGACGGAGGAGGGGACGGACGCCCGCGCCGGCCCGGCGGACATGCAGGTCCACTCGGTCGCCGGGACGGGTGTCCCGCTCCCCGGTGACGACGTCGACACCGACCAGATCCTCCCGGCCCGGTTCATGAAGGAGGTCACCTTTCAGAACATGGCCGACTACCTGTTCTACGACGCCCGTCGGGACGACGACGGGGAG
>JAQCNN010000098.1 GCA_028275005.1 Salinirussus sp. | reverse complement strand
GCGCGTGTACTGCTCAACAACAATCGTCTCGTTTTCCAAGGAGACGTCACGGATGCGCATATCGACATCTTTCCACACGTCGTCCTCGTCGGCCGCAGTGTACCCCTCGAGACTGACTCTTCCGGTGATGTTTTCCTCGAGTTTCTGAGTTGTGTACTCCAGCCGTTCCTGTCGGCTATCGAAGGATCTGTCTGGTTGTGCGCCTCCCATGAGATTGGTGTAAGACCCGCCAGTTGCCGTCTGTTCCGGGAGATAGAATCGGACAGGGACCCGTTCACGAAGGCTGTTTTTGCACTCCCCCGGGCTGAGCGCATTCTCCTCTTCGCAACGGTTGAGTAGGTGTGGGAACTCTGTTTTTTCTCCACTTACCTTGAGCGTCCCCATAACCGCCCGGATGTAAGTCTGATAAGACATAGGTGCAGGCCTGTCCGGAGAAACATTCCCGAAGATGTGTTGATTCATCCATCGAGAACGGATCTTAGCTGTCGCATTTAGTTCTTCATTTCTGAAATAATTGATTGTGACGGTTTGGGGGTATGCAGTCTCTGCGTTGAAATGACTCCATATATAGATGCCAGACGTTCTGGCTACAGCACTTTCATATCGATTTATTGAATCAAAGGCGCCCATAGAAAAATCAAGAGAAATTGATTTTTTATCAATATTATAAGAACCATTTAAAAATGATAGGTACGGCGATTTATATGAATTTCTGGTAGTTTCTGGATAGACTATTCTAATATCTGAGAGCAGCATTTCATATTTATTAGGCTCCTTCTTTTCAATTGTTGTGCTTGTCTCTACTGAAGTCGGCTTTGGTGTATTCGTCGGTGTAGTAGTAGTAGACTTACTGTGAGGTGTCGGGGTCGGTGTAGCTATTTTACCCGGCGCCACTGTTTCTTCAATAGTTTCATTTGTAGCTGATACTGGATCATCCTCTCCATTGTCAAGAGCAAGTAGCATGGTACTGCTAACAAGCACAATTACTATTGTAATATATCCGAAGATAGCTACTCCAGTAGACACACCACCACCGCTTTGGATTCCTGGAAGGTTTTCCAACCTATCTGCCAAGCCACAGTAGTTTGTCGCAACCAGCATCGGAAGTGTGAGTGGGAGTGTCAGAATAAACATGCCACGTATCAGCAGCGTATTAATATGGATAATCATCTTTTCTGATCACATTTTATCATATTTCGATTTTTCATACTGTGAATTGTAAATATATTATTTGACTATAGATTCAAAAGAAGGTGACTGTGCCTGAGCCGTTTCCACGATTAATACTTCCACCATCTCCTGTGCCACTACTCTCTGAGCTGTCTTCTGAAACTGAATTATCGTTTTTATTAACACCGCCATCTGGATTCTCTTTCGTTGGGCCCTGATCACGACCTGAATTGCTGCTACTCGTTTGAACATCAATATCAAGACCTGTAGATCCACTGCCAGAAGTCATGGTCACCTTCTCCGATAGCGTGGGTGTACTTGTCTTTGTGTTGGCCGTGTTAGCTTCTGAATCCGTATTTGTGGGACCTTGGGTCAACGTGACGGTTTCAGACGACTGTGGCCCAGTAGCGCCTGAATTTTGTTGAGCGCTAATCAAAGCCGTTGTGTCAGACGAACTTGGTGCCGTTGGGCGACTAGCGGACTCTGAAGGGTCAGATTGTTCCTGAGTATCGGCAGGCTCGTATGGATTAATCCCACCGACAGCACCATTTCCGGTCTCATCCAAATTTTCTTTTGAGCGTTCTAAAATCTTGTCCGCTTTGTCTCGGTTTACTAGTCCATCTTCCACAAGCTCTCCAAGATTTACATTGTGCCAGTTGTAGGGTTCCAAGTAGTTCCGTGCTGTCTCTTCATCCACAATGGTGATATCACCCGGCCCGGCGGTGTTTGCGAGGGTGATCGCGGAGTTGCCGTCGGCGTAATTATTGAACGCGAGGTCGGAGTAGCTGCGAATGGTTTCGTCGCTAGCTGCCACAAAGTCGGTGTCAGCATCCGATGAACTGCCACCACCTCCGCCGCCACCGCCGCCGCCGGCTGACTGGGTGCCAGGTCCCGGGGAGGAGGATACCCCGATCACGTCGATAGTGTGGGTGTCGGTTGTCGTCCGTCCGAGAACATCTGTCACAACCGCGGTCACGGTGTGGGTACCAGCCTCGCTGAAGGAAAAGCGTCGCTCGCTGGGTTGCTCACCCGTCAGTTGCTCCCCCCCTGCATCGGTGCCGTCAGTCGACCAGTCCAGGCGTGAGACCGGGTCGTCGCCGGCCGTCACGTCCGCCTTCACCGGCCCCTCAGCCGCAACGAACAGCGAGGTCGGCCCGGTGAGTTGGAGCTCGGGTGGGTTTGCCTCCTCGGTGGTGATGTAGACCGTGTCACTGGCCTGCACGCCGGTCTCGTCGGTGACGGTCACTGTCACGTTGTACTGCCCGGTCTCTGCTGCCCGGAAGCGGGTCCGCTCGCAGGTGGGACAGTCAGGTTCGAACACGGTCCCGTTGGGCGCGGCGACAGACCAGCGGTAGTCGGTAATCTCGGTGTCTGTGCCGTATGACCCCCCGCCGTCGAGATAGACAGTCGCGTTTCGTTCGACGGACTGGTCGAGCCCGGCGTCCGCGACCGGCGGCTCCTTTGCGCCGACGAGACCGCCAGTGAGCAGGAGTGCGGTCCCGAGACAGACCGCGAGCAACACCTCAAGCCCAGCACCCCGACCCCCAAACACCCGCATGTCACCTACTCGCCGCGTGTTCGCATAAAAAGGCTTGGCCGCGGCGGGGGTGTCTGGCGGTAAGCAAACCATTTATTCGGCGGCCACGGCGGATCAGGGTATGGACACGGCCGAGCGGCGTGCACTTGTGACACGCCACACGGAGGAGGTCGTCACCGGGGAGGAGCTGTCGGACCTGCTGGAACGCGACTCCCCCTCGGTCTACATCGGCTACGCCCCGACCGGGCAGATGCATATCGGCCACTTCACGACGATCCGGAAGCTGGCGGATTTCCTCAACGCTGGGCTGGATGTCACAGTCCTCGTGGCGGACCTGCACGCCCACCTCGACGACGAGAAGAGCCCCTTCGAGTTGCTCGACGCCCGCTCGGCGTACTACCGGACGGCCATCGAGGCGATGGTCGAGGCCGCCGGCGCGGACCCCGAGGCGGTCTCCTTCGTCCGCGGCACGGAGTTCCAGCTCGAGGCGGAGTACACCCTGGAGATGTACCGGATGGCCGCGGAAACGACCGTCGCGCGGGCCCGTCGCGCCGGCAGTGAGGTCGTCCGCGAGAGCGAGAGTCCCAGCCTCGGCGGGTTGATGTACTCGCTGATGCAGTCACTCGACGTGAAGGCACTGGAGGCGGACATCGCCTACGGTGGGATCGACCAGCGGGGGATCTATATGCTCTCGCGGGAGCTCCTGCCCGACCACGGCTGGGAGGAGCCGGTCTGTCTGTTCGCGCCGCTGCTCTCTGGACTCTCCGGCGGGAAGATGAGTGCCTCGGAGAAGGGCTCGAAGGTGAACCTCACCGACAGTCCCGACGCGGTGGCGAGGAAGATCGACGGCGCCTACTGCCCGATGGGGGAGGTCGAGGACAACGGCGTCCTGGAGTATCTGGAGCATCTCGTCTTCCCGGTGCTCGCCTCCCGTGGCCGCGAGGAACTCGTCGTCGAACGACCCGAGGAGTACGGCGGCAACCTCGTCTACGGCTCGTACGAGGAACTGGAGGCGGCGTTTCTGAGCGAGGAACTGCACCCGGCGGACCTCAAGCCCGCGGCGGCCGCGGCCATCTCGGAGGTCATCGGGCCGGTCCGCGAGCGGCTGGCCGACGAGGGGGAGTTACTCGCCGAGGCGTATCCGGAGACCGACACCGAGTGAGCGACGGGAACCCTGAGACGGACGCGACGCGGGACGCGACCGAGGGGGCTCGAGACCGGCGACCGGCCCGGTCGCCCGAGCGCGTGCGTGAGGTGTACGACACTATCGCCGCTCACTTTGCCGAGACCCGCCACCACGCCTGGCCCGAGACCCGCGAGTTCCTCGGCGGGCGAAGCGGCACAGTCGGGCTGGATATCGGCTGCGGAAACGGTCGAAACGCCGGGCCACTGGCAGAGCGAGTCGACCACACCCTGGGACTGGACGCCAGCCGCGGCCTGCTCACAGAGGCCCGGTCCCGGGTGGGTGGCAGGGTGGCGCTGCTCCAGGGGGACGCCATCCGCCTGCCCGTCGACGCCGGCAGTGTCGACATCGCCCTCTACATCGCGACGCTACACCACCTTCCCGACCGTGGGACCCGGCGGGGGAGTCTCGCGGAACTCGCCCGAGTGCTCGCGCCTGGCGGGGCAGGGCTCGTGAGCGTCTGGAGTACGACCCACGACCGGTTCGACGCCGACCCCGACGGGACGGGTGGCTTCGACACGACCGTCGACTGGACGCTTCCCGACGGCGCGACTGTCCCGCGGTTCTACCACATCTACGCACCCGAGGAGTTCGCGGCCGACCTCGACGCGAGCCCGCTGACAGTCGAGGCGACCTGGCTCGCGAGCGGGAACTGTTATGCGCGAGTCCGTAGCGAATAACACGCGGCGGGGAGATGGGCGCGCGCCGTCCGCCGCGCTCACGGGTCGTTTCGCTCCCCGTTCGCAACCGAGGCGCTCCCGGGGTCGCGCCTCGCATGCGCGGTCCGGGATTCGAACCCGGGCAAGTGGCTTGGAAGGCCACTGTCCTAACCAGCTAGACCAACCGCGCCTACCTGGGTGTGGGTGCGCGTCCGCTAAAGGAGCTTTCCCTTCGGGGAGCACCTCACCGGAGACGGGGAGGTCGGCCAGCGCGTCGCGGGCCGTCCCGGCACGTTTCTCGGGGGTTTCGGTGTCGTTCGTGCACCAGCGCCGGCGAACGGTGTGAACTCGTCGCCGTGTCAGGCCGGTCCGCCTGCGATTTATTACGCTCGCGGCCCTCGGTTGGGTATGGTGCAGTTTCTGTGACAGTACTCGTGCTGGGCGACCAGTTGACCCGAGAGGTCGGCCCGCTGGTAGAGCGCCCCGAGGAGCGTGTCGTGCTGGTCGAGGCCCGTGAGTTCGCGCGGCGTCACCCCTATCACCCCCACAAGCTGACGCTCGTGTTCAGCGCGATGCGGCACTTTCGGGACCGCCTTCGCGCGGACGGGCGGACGGTGGACTACTACACCGTCGAGACGTTCCGGGAGGGGTTCGAGGCACACTTCGACGCACACCCCGACGACACCGTGGTCGCGATGGAGCCGGCCAGCCACGGCGCGGCAGCGGGGTTACGGGAGGCCGCCCAGGCCGCCGGTGGCAGTATCGACCTCGTGGAGAACGACCTGTTTCTGTGTGACGCCGAGAGCTTCGACGACTGGGCCGGTGACGGACGGCTGCGCCACGAGGACTTCTACCGGTTCATGCGCCGCCGGACGGGCTACCTGATGGAGGACGGCGACCCCGCTGGCGGGGAGTGGAACTACGACGACCAGAACCGCGAGACACCGCCGGATGGCTGGAGTCCGCCGGAGCCGCCGGTCTTCGAGCCCGACGCGCTCACCCAGGAGGTGAACGAGTGGGTCGAAGACGAGTTTGCCGGCGGCTACGACGAGCCACCCTACGGCGGGGCGTGGGCGGACCCCGAGGAGTTCCGCTGGCCGGTCACCCGCCGGGGGGCCTGTCGGGCACTCGATGACTTTGTCACCACCCGGCTGGCCGAGTTCGGGGACTACCAGGACGCCATGCTCGAGGAGGAGTGGGCGCTGTGTCACAGCCTCATCTCCACGTCACTCCACCTCGGTCTGCTCCACCCCCGGGAGGTCATCGAGCGAGCCGTGACCGCCTACCGCGAGGAGTCGGCCCCACTCCACTGTATCGAGGGGTTCGTTCGGCAGGTGCTGGGCTGGCGGGAGTTCCTCCGGCACGTCTACCGCCGGGAGATGCCGGGGCTCGCGACGGCAAACCAGCTCGACGCCGAGGCCGACCTGCCCGACTTCTACTGGACGGGCGACACCGACATGGCCTGTCTCTCGGACGTCGTCGACGGGGTCAGACAGCGGGGCTACTCCCACCACATCGAGCGACTGATGATCCTCTCGAACTTCGCGCTCATCTACGGGGTCGAGCCCGCACAGCTCAACGAGTGGTTCCACGCGTCCTACGTCGACGCCTTCCACTGGATCACCACGCCAAACGTCGTCGAGATGGGGATGTTCGGTGCCGGCGTCTTCGCCACCAAACCCTACGCCGCCTCCGCGAACTACATCGACGGGATGAGCGACTACTGCTCGGGCTGTCCGTACTACAAGACAAAGACCACCGGCGAGGGGGCCTGCCCGTTCAACACCTTCTACTGGGACTTCCTGGACCGCAACGAGGACAGTCTCCGGTCGAATCACCGGATGGGACTGGTCTACAACCACCTCGACAACAAGGACGACGAGGAGTTGACAGCGATACGCGAGCGGGCGGACGACCTGCGAGAGCGCGCCCGCGAGAGTGAGCTATAGCGGCGGTTGACTGTCACACAGGAGCCGTCGACCTACCGTTCGACCGCCTCCCAGGTGTCCGACTCGATGTAGGCGCCGGGGCCCTCGGCGACACGCAGCCGCCCGTCGGCCCGAGAGACGGTCAGTTCACCGGGTTCGCTGTCGGTATCGGTCACAGCGTCCCCCAGGTCGTGCCGGTCTGGCCGGCTGTCCCGGTCGGCCGCCGCCGAGGCCGGGGGCGAATCGGCGCCCAGTGCGTCCCGCACACGGGCGGCCGCGGCGGAGAGGCGGTCGGTGAGACGGCTCCACAGACCGCTGTCTGCCGGCGAGTCGGGGCGGCTCTCGGAGAGGTCGTGTCGCTCGTCGGTGCGCATGTCCGTACTGCCGACAACAGTTGTCAGCGCACTAAACTTTTGTGTCGGTCAGTCGAGTTCGACCCGCTCGACGATGTTGTCACTCTCCGCGTGGGTGTTGACGGCGACGATCCGGACCAGGTCCTCGAGCCCGGAGTCCTGCAGTTTGGCCTTCAGGAGGTTGTCGACCTGGTAGACGCCGGCGGCATTTGTCATCTCGATCTCGACGAGGACGGGGACCTCCTCGCCGGCCGAGAGGGTGACATCCTGGATGGCCTGGCTGGAGACCGTGTTGATCCCACGCCCGCCGCGCTCGTAGGGGATCCGTGACCGGCCGTACTCCATGTCCAGCGCGTCGGCAACTCTGACCACACCCGCCTCCAGCGTGAGCGGGTCCTCCTCGGTGTGGTGACAGAGGATGGCGTGAAGGACCTCGCCTTTCAACTGGACGGTCGGCGCCGTGTCGTAGAACCCCGGCAACAGTCGGTCGAGGATGTCGGCGGCGAGCGGGATCGAGTAGTAGGGATGGTCGTCGCGGTGGACGACGTGACCGATGTCGTGGAGAACGGCCGCGAGGGCGACGATGACGGGCTCGTCGGACTCCTCGAGGTCGTGGTCGGCCGCGCCGTTGAACGCGACGCCGCCGGCTTTGAGCAGGCTGTAGAGCGACAGTGCCCGGTTCCGGACGATCTCGATGTGTTTCGAGCCGTGGTCGTTGTACCGCTTGCGCGTGACGGGGTTGACGTTCTGGGCGTCCAGATACGCCTGGATCTCGGGGTCGTCGTCGACGGCGGCCATCACCTCCTCCAGCCGCTCGTCGGGAAAGGGGTGCTCGGCGTCGGGGTCATAGGCCCAGGCGTCGGGCAGGCCCTCGCTCGTCTCATCGACCATACCGGATCCTGACTGTCCGGGGGGAAAAGCTCACGCCCCGCTGGCGGCCTCGAGGACCTCGTCGTAGTCCGGTTCGACGCCCGGGTCGTCGCTCACCCAGGTGTACGTGACCGTCCCGTCACCGTCGACGACGAACACTGCGCGCTTGGCGACGTCGTGGACACCCAGCGCCTCGAAGTCCATGGTCACGTCGTAGGCCTCGACGACCTCCTTGTCGGCGTCGCTCACGAGGTCGAACCGGAGGTCGAGTTTGTCGCGGAACTCGTTGAGCGCGAACGGGGAATCGACGCTGAGCCCGTAGACCGACGCGCCGGCCTCCTGGAACTCCCCGAGCCGGTCCTGGAAGGTGCTCATCTCGTGGCTACAGACCCCGGTGAAGGCCCCGGGAAAGAAGGCGAGGACGAGTGGCGCCTCGTCGAGGTGGTCCTCGAGCGCGAACTCCTCGATGTCGCCTGTGGCGAGCGGTGCGGTGAACGCGGGTGCGGTGTCACCTGTTGAAACCATACCCCCGATTGCTCACCAGCCGGCTTTACCGTTGTGACTCCGGCGTCGGCCCGGGCCGGGTCAGGGTGGCCGGACACCGCGCGCAGGCTGACCGGCACAGTGCAAAGGCTAAGTGTCCAGATCCACGATGTGGGGGTAATGAATGGCAACACCTTCGGCCGGCTCTTTCAGGTGACGACCTTCGGGGAGTCCCACGGGGAGGCGATGGGCTGTACGGTCTCCGGGTGTCCCGCCGGCGTCGAGTTGGACGAGGCGGCAGTCCAGGCGGAGCTGGACCGGCGCAAGCCCGGCCAGTCGATGATCACCACCTCTCGCGGTGAACCCGACGAGGTGTCGATCAAGTCCGGCCTGCAGGACGGCTACACCACGGGGACGCCGCTGGGGATGGTCATCCAGAACAAGGACGCCCGCTCGGGCAAGTACGAGCCGTTCGTGACCGCCCCTCGGCCGTCCCACGGCGATTTCACCTACTCCGCGAAGTTCGGCACCCGCAACTGGGGGGGCGGCGGCCGCTCTTCGGCCCGGGAGACCGTCAACTGGGTGGCCGCGGGTGCGGTCGCAAAGCAGGTCCTCGAGCAGTCCGGATACGACGTGCAGGTAAAGGCCCACGTCAACCAGGTGGGTGACATCGAGGCGCCGGCGGTGAGCTTCGAGGAGATGCTCGAACACACCGAGAACAACGAGGTGCGGTGTGCCCACCCCGAGACCGCCGAGGAGATGCGGGACGCGGTCGACCAGTACCAGAAGGAGGGTGACTCGATCGGCGGCTCCCTCTACTTCGAGTGTCGTGGCGTCCCGCGGGGGCTGGGTGCACCCCGGTTCGACTCTGTGCCGGCACGGCTCGGACAGGCGATGTTCTCGGTCCCGGCGACGACCGGCTTCCAGTTCGGAAAGGGCCGGGAGGCCCGGCGGATGCGGGGCACCGAGCGCAACGAGGACTGGGCCTTCGACAACGGCTCCCGCGAGACGGTCGTCAGCGAGGAGGGCGACCCGGTCCCGGAGGGCAACGACCACGGGGGACTTCAGGGCGGGATCACCACCGGTGAGCCGATCTACGGTGAGGTGACCTGGCACGCGCCGACCTCGATCCCCTCGACCCAGGAGACCGTCGACTGGGAGACCGGCGAGCGAAAGGAGATCCAGGTCGTCGGCCGCCACGACCCCGTCCTGATGCCGCGTGCTGTCCCGGTCGTGGAGGCGATGCTCCGGCTCACTATCCTCGACTTCATGCTGCTTGGCGGCCGGATCAACCCCGACCGTCTCGACGACCGCCCCGGTGAGTACAGGACCGAGTACCACCCCGAGAGCCCGGTCGAGGACCCCGACGACGCCGACACCAGCGCCGAGACGATCGACGACTGACACCGGCGCCGGCGCGGTCGACCGGCGAACAACCGTGTCACAGACGACAGGGTGACCCGGTGACCAGAAACGCTAAGCCCGTCCTACTACTCTGCTGTGGTGTGCAGGACCCGAGCCGCGGTAGACCGGCCGACGAGCCTGGCGGCCCCTCCGCCGGCCGGGGCTCCCGATAGCGATGTTTGGACCGGCGTTCACCCTCGGTCGAGCGGCGGGACAGGTTGCTCTGGATAGCTACGCCGAGGTCGCCCCCTTTCAGCCCGACCTACCCAGTAGCTACCTGGAGCGGCGGTACGCCAACGACGCCTCCGGGTTCGTCGACATCGACGGCGCCAGGGTCCACTACCGCGACGAGGGTCCCCGTGACGGGCCAACGCTGGTGGCACTCCACGGGATGTACTCCTCGCTTCACACCTGGGACGGCTGGGTCGACAGGCTGACCGACCGGGTCCGCGTCGTCAGGCTAGACCTCCCCGGCTTCGGGCTGACCGGACCGACCGCCGAGGGGGGGTACGGTATGGCCTCCTACGTCGACCTCCTCAGGGCGTTTTGCGAGCGACTCGACCTCGGCGAGGTGGCGCTGGCCGGGAACTCACTCGGGGGCGGGGTCGCGTGGCGGGCCGCCGTTGCACACCCCGGGCTGGTCGACCGGCTGCTCCTGCTGGACGCCGTTGGCCGGAAGGTCGTCCCCGACGGGGCAGGGTTTCTCCTCCAGCCGGGGGTCAGTGTCGTCCCCCGGTATCTCACGCCACGGGCGGCCTTCCGGGCGGTCCTGCAGGACGCCTACGGCGACCCCTCGGCCCTCGCGAGCGCGGACGTCCGCCGGTATCACGACCTGCTCCGCCGGAGTGGGAACCGCGGGGCAGTGCTCTCACTCCTGCGGGCGGCCTCACCGGCCGAGACCACTCCGGCAGCGGTCTCCTGTCCGACGCTTGTGCAGTGGGGGGAGCAGGACACCTGGCTCTCCCCCTCGCTGGGGCGGAAGCTGGCCGATGAGGTCCCCGATGCCAGGCTTCGGACCTACGAGGGCGTGGGACACATCCCGATGGAGGAGGCACCGGCCGTGACTGCCGCCGACGCCGCCGACTTCCTCGCCTGAGCGGCCGGGGCAGTCGTGTTTGTGCTGTCCGGAG
>JAQCNN010000147.1 GCA_028275005.1 Salinirussus sp. | reverse complement strand
ACGTGACGACGGACCTCGACCAGGGGCCGATCATCGCCCAGCGGGTCTTCAACGTCCCCCAGGACCCCGAGGTCGACGCCGAGGACCTCCGCCGGACCGGCCAGCCCCTGGAGGCCGATGCCCTGCTGGAGGCCATCGACCTCCACCTCGGCGACGAGGTGACCGTCCACCGCGGGCGCACCCGGCTGCGCAACCCCGAGGAGAGCAACGCCCAACTGGGCGCGCCCGAGGACCTCGACGACCTGGTCCCCGACCGCCCTGTCGACGGGCTGGGCGAGCTCGTGGCCGAACAGGACGGGGAGGTCGAAGCAAACGACTGACCGCCGCTCCGCCCGTTCGGGCTCCCGACCGTTACAACTCCCGCACAGCCCGGACCGCCTCGTCTACCCCGGGCGCGTCGAAGACCTCGCGCCCGATGTAGGCGTTCGCCCCCGCACAGTAGAGGTCCCGGGCGACCTCGATGACGCCGGCGTCAAGCGGCTCGGGCTCGCGGTCACACAGCCCCGTCCAGTCGGCGAGGCCGCGCTCGTCGGCCTCGTCTTTGGCCTCGCTGACGGCCCCGACCCACCCCGGCTGGGTCCGCTTGTGGTACTGCCGGAGCACCTCCTTCGAGACCTGCTGGCCGTCGTAGGCAAACCGGTTCTCGTCGAAGGTGCCGACGACATCCGCCACGAGAAGCTCCCCGTCGTGGTAGACACACTCGATCTTGCCGTCCTGGTGGACGAATCCCGCCTCGGCCGCCCGCTCGGTGATGACGCGGTTGACCTCGCGAGCCAGCGCCTCCAGTTCCGCGAGCTCCGCGGCACCCGCGACCCGGTCGGCCGCCGCGTGGTCGAGATACCGGTCCTGCTCCTCGTACTTCGTGGAGAACTCCACGACCGCCTCCGGCAGGTCGACCGCCCCCTCGGGCCACGTCCCGTGGTCGAGGCCGTGCTCGCCCGGGTCCGTCCGCGAGCGAAGCGACGAGCCGACGCCCACCCGGTTTCGGAAGACCACCTCCAGCGGGACGACGTAGTTCGACCCTGCGGCGTCGTGGTAGGCGTCGTAGTCGTACCCCTCCCGCTCGTCGAAGGGCAGGTCGGGTACCTGCGCCAGGTCGATTGCCATCTCCCGTGGCGTGGTCCTGCGGTCGAGCGCCGTGTCGATGTCAACGACAGCCCCGTCCTCATCGGCGACGACCCCCCGGTAGTGGGTCGGGGCCCCCGCCGCCTCCAACAGCTCGAAGTTGAACGCACCCATCGTGCACAGTGTGGCGCCCTTCGCGGGGACCTCGTCGGGCATCTTCCCCCAGTCGAAGACGCTGTAGTCGTCGGTGAACTGAAAGCTCCCGCGGCCGAGGCTGTCGGTGGTAGCGGGCTCCTCGACGCGAAAGTTCTTGACGCTGGTCATACCCACAGGTCGCCCGTCCAGACAAGAAGCGTTCCGGTCTCAGCCGTCGGCACCGCGGTACTGAGCGACCCGGGCACGGGTCAGGCCTCGAAGAACGACCGCAGCCGGTCGGTCACCGCCCGCGCCGACTCGACGTGAGCGAGGTGGCGACCCTCGACAGGGAGAAACTCCCCGCGGGGGAGCCCGTCCGCGAGCGCCCGGCTGTCCGTCTCGGAGACGACCGGGTCGTCGACACCCCGGAGGACCAGCGCCGGCGCCGTCACCTCGTACAGCGGGACATCATCAAAGCCCAGCCACGCCGCCGCCTGTGCCTCGAAACCCCCACGGTCGGCGTCGTCGTCGGCCCGCCACGCACAGACCCGGTCGACGACCTCGGGGTTCGACTCCTGGAAGGCCGCTGAGAGCGCGCCGTCCAGTGACCCACGGCAGGCGCCTGTCTCACCGGGTGGGGCGTGCAGGTTACGGAGCGCCACCTCATCGACAGCCTCGCCGGTGGGCGCGGTCCCGAACAGGGCCAGCGAGCGAGCCCGGTCGTACTC
The DNA here is from genome assembly GCA_028275005.1 of Salinirussus sp. GTDB lineage: Archaea > Halobacteriota > Halobacteria > Halobacteriales > Haloarculaceae > Salinirussus. The sequence goes on along the minus strand of JAQCNN010000147.1, from coordinate 38 downwards.
GTGGGCGTAGGCAAGCGCGACCGCCCCGCCGAGTCCAG
>JAQCNN010000091.1 GCA_028275005.1 Salinirussus sp. | reverse complement strand
GTCGACGCGGAGGAGCAACGACAGTTGGTCCGGGAGCGGTACGCGGACATCGCCCGCGACCGTGAGGCGGGGTGCTGTGACGAGGGGACCGACAGCACGGAGTTAGGTTACGACGAGGCGGACCTCGACGCGGCAGGCGGGGGCGACCTGGGGCTCGGTTGCGGGAATCCGCAGGCGCTTGCGGGCATGACTGCCGGCGAGACGGTACTCGATTTGGGGTCCGGCGCAGGGTTTGACTGCTTGCTCGCGGCCCGAGAAGTGAGCCCGACAGGCCGGGTGATCGGCGTGGACATGACGCCGGAGATGGTCGACCGTGCCCGGCAGAACGCGGACGACGCCCCGGGTGAGGTCGAGTTCCGGCTCGGGGAGATTGAGCACCTGCCGGTTGCCGACGGCGTTGTCGACGTGGTCATCTCGAACTGCGTGATCAACCTCTCCCCCGACAAGCAGCAGGTGTTTACCGAGGCGTTTCGCGCGCTCCGGCCGGGAGGACGGGTCGCGGTGTCCGACGTGGTCCTCACCGCGGCACTGCCCGACAGTGTGCGTAAGGACCCTGACTCGGTGGCGGCGTGTGTCGCCGGTGCCGAACCCGTCAGCGAACTCGAACGGATGCTCGTCGACACCGGGTTCGCCGCGGTCGATATCCAGCCAAAGGAGGACAGCGCGACGTTCATCGAGGAGTGGGACGACGACCGCGACCTGAGCGAGTATATCGTTAGCGCGACCATCGAGGCCCGCAAACCCCGGGATTAGTCGTCGGTCCCCTCGGAGACGGTCTCCGGGTCAAGAGCGTCAGTGTCGCCGGCCTGGGCCCGCTGGAGGCGAACGAGTATTGCCACGGAGACGAGCCCGAGGCCGGCACCGAGCGCCAGTGTGGGAAACGCCAGCGCGTAGCCGGCACGGTCGAGCGCGAGGCCGAACACAACCGGCGAGACGACGGTCGTCGAGAAACCGGCGAGTGACTGGACCGACAGCGCCGAACCGACCCGTTGGTCGGCGACGACCTCCGTGATCAGCGTCGAGGTTGGCGCACTATCCAGCGCGAGCACGAAGCCGTGGAGAACAGTAACGGCGGTCAGGACGACCAGCGGGAGACCGCCTAACAGCCCGAATATCGCGCTCAGGAGCCCGCTGGCCACGAGCCCGCCGGCGAGGACACGGGCACGGCCAACCCGGTCGCTGAGCCAGCCGCCGGCGACGTTGCCGGCCCCGCTGGCGACGATCATCACCCCGACAATCAGCCCGGGGAGAGCGCCGCCGAGAGCCGGCGTGGCCGCCAGAAAGGCCAGCAACCAGTTACGCACGCCGAACAGCTCCCAGTTGTGCCAGGCGTAGACGCTCGTGGCGGCCAGAAACCGCCGATTTCTCAGCAGTGACCGGTCAAACCCCCCAGCCGTCTCCCTCCGGTCGGGCGCGTCTCGGGTCAGCCCGAGCATCAGGGCCGGTACCGCGAGTGCGCCGACACTGGTGACCGCGACCGCCAGCCGCCAGTCGACCGCCGCGGCAACTGTCGTCGCGAACACGAACGAGAGGCCGCTACCGAGCTCAAAGGTGCCGATATACACGCCCAGCGCCCGGCCACGGACCGACTCGGGGAACCAGTCGCTCAGAAAGCGCATCCCGGGAACGTACACCCCAGCGACGAACACCCCGGAGAGAAAGCGGAGGGCGGCCCCGAGCAGGACACCGTCGGCGACCGCAGCGAAAGCGAGACTCGGCAGCGCGGTCCCGGCCGCGCCGACGGCGATCAGCCACCGGGGGGAGTGGCTGTCCGCGAGCCGGCCGGCGGGCAGGATCGCCACGAGGTAGCCAGCCTGGAAGGCGCCAAAGACGACCCCCGCCTCGAGACCGGTCAGCCCCCAGGCGTCGACCACCTGCGGGAGCACTGCCGAGTAGTTGAACCACACCAGCACGGAGAGAAAGAGTGCGGTCGCTGTGACGACCAAGGCCCGTCTGCGCTCGCGCATCACCCCCTCACCGGTCGGTGCCTGGCCCGCTCCCGGCCGAGGCCGGGACCGCAGGTGTCTGCGGAGCGTACTTTTCGAGGAACGTCTCGAGGTCCCTGAAGTCCGAGAGACGCTCTCGAAGCGTCCCGTGGTCCCAGTCCCACCACTCGGTAGCCTCGACCGCCGCGGCGACCTCCGGCGGGAACCGGTGACCAACCTGCTCCGCGGGGACGCCCGCCACGGTCGTGTACGGGGGGACGTCCTCGACGACCACGGCCCCGGCGGCGACGACCGCACCGTTACCGATCTCGACACCGGGGAGGACAGTCGCCCCGTGGCCGACCCACACGTCGTGGCCGACGACGACGGGCTGGTCGGCCCGCCACTCGAAGACGGAGTCGTCGGCATCACCCAGGTCGTACCGGCCAGCACGGTAGGTGAAGTGGTGGGTCGTCGGCCGGTCCGTCGGGTGGTTGGTCGGCCCCAGACGGACGTCGGAGGCGATGCTGTTGAACCGACCCAGTTCCGTGAAGTCGACCTGCACTCGGTCCATCAGGTACGTGTAGTCACCGACGACGGACCTGTGGACGCGGCTGTGTGGGCGGATTTCCGTCCACACGCCGAGGTCGCTGTGCGAGACGGAGACCGGGTCGTGCAGCGTCGGCTCGGCCCCGAGGTCGTCCGGGTCGGCCCCGTGCGATTCGACGTGGTGCATCTACTCGCGACCGCGGCCGGCGGTGGCGCTGATGATTCGCTTTGGCGCCTTGATCAGGATGGTAACGATGCTCTCCGTCTCCACCTCGTCACCCTCGCGCAGGTACGAGCGCACGCGCTGGCTGAGGTACTCGACGGAGCCGACGAGCACGAGAATCAGGAGGATACACGCCATCATCTCCGTGTAATTGAACGTGCGGCGCTGGATGTTCAGTTCCAGCCCGAGTCCGCCGGCACCGATGATACCGAGGCCGATTGCGACCCGGACGTTGTGCTCAAGGTCGAAGGCAAGCCAGGCGATGAACTCGCGGAACACCTGACTGAGCATCCCGAAGCTCACAATCTGGGACTTCGAGGCCCCGACACTTCGGATACCCTCGATGGGACCCTCGGAAATCTCCTCGAGTTCGTCGGTGAGCAGGCGACCGAGGTAACCGACGGTGTCGATGGCAACCGCGAGTGTTGCGGTGAAGGAGCCGACGCCGCCCAGCGGAATCAGAATGAGCACCCACACGAGCGCGGGAATAGAGCGAATGACGCTCATCACGGCCCGGAAGCCGAAGTTGAACGGGTACGGGACGACGCGCTCGCTGGCCATCACCGAGAGAATGAGCGCCAGGGGCACCCCCAGCACCGTCCCTGCAAAGGCGATGGCGAGCGTGATGAACATCGCACCCGGCCCGACGACCTCCTGGCCGTACAGTGGCCCGAAGATGCCGCCGGCCCCCGTCTCGAACTCGAAGATGAGTCCGGCGTCGATCATGAACTCCCAGTACTGGCCGATATCGACGAAGGGGATGACCCCAAACAGGGTCCCCGGCGGAAAGTACCCGCCCAGTGCGTCGATGAACTGTGGCCACTGTTTGACCAGTTCGCCGAGCGAGAAGCCGACAGCGCCGAGACTGAACAGGAACAGGGCGCCGCCGAAGATGATACCCAACAGCGTGTAGAGGCGACGTTTCGTCTTGCGTCGCTTCAGTTCGGTCAGCTTCTGCTCGACGGGAGAACCGCCGATCTCCGACAGCCCGAAGTACGTCGTGATCGGGTTCCCGTCGTCGCGGCCCTGGCTCATGATTCCACGCGCTGTTCGACCATCTCGCCGACCGCTTCAGGGTCCAACTCGTCGTCGCCCTGTCGGCTGTCAGACAGGCCAACAGTCTCCACGTCGCCGTAGAGGTCGTCGATGAGGTCGGCCGTCAGCCCGTCGCGCTCCACGTCAAACAGCTTGTGTCCGTCGCGCAGCCCGATGAACCGTTCGCCAAAGTAGGCGGCGATGTTCACCTGATGGAGACTCACCAGCGCCGTCACGTCGTGTTCGACGGCGGCCTTCTTGAGATACGTCATCACCGTCTCCGCGCTCGAGGGGTCCAGACTCGCCACGGGCTCGTCGGCGAGCAGGAGTCGCGGGTTCTGAACGAGCGCACGGGCGATGCCGACCCGCTGTTGCTGGCCGCCGCTCATCTGTGAGACCGTCTGGTGGGCCTCGTCCAGCAGGCCGACTGTCTGCAGTGCCTCAAGCGACTGCTCCTTTGCCTCGCGGCTCTGCCACTGGAAGAGACTCCGCAGCGTCGAGGTGCGGTTGAGCCCGCCGTTCAGGGCGTTGACATACGCCGAGACGCCATCGACGAGATTGTGCTGCTGGAATATCATCCCGATGTCGGCCTGTGAGCTGTTCACCGGCTCGCCGTTGAGCCGTATCTCACCCTCCGAAGGGCTCGCCAGCCCGTTGATACACCGGAGCAGTGTGGACTTGCCCGCGCCGGACTCCCCGAGGAGGACGGCAAACTCGTCCTCGATCTCGAAGGAGAGGTCCTCGACGGCGGTCACGTCACCGTAGTACTTTGAGACGTCGTCAACTGTGAGTGTACTCATAGTGGAGTTGGTGGCGTGGTCGGTTACAGCTCGCCCAGTTCGAGGCCAACGGCGTTGATTCGCTCGATGATCGGCTCGTAGTCGTCGATAGAGGTGTCCTGTAGCGTGGAGAACGGCAATTCGTTTTCGTTGTAGTCATCAGGGTAGTACTGCTTGACGAGTTCCTCGTCGGAGTTGCGAAGCAGTTCGCCGACCTTCTCCTTGTTCGGGGAGTCCCAGTTCTTCCGGGCGTAGACCGGCTGTTTCGGAATCGGGAACGAGAACCAGAACGGCCGGAACTTTGGCTCCTCGGTGTCCAGCGTCTCGATGAACGAACTCTTGTCGAGTACGCGCTGTGGGAAGTCGGACTTGTACTTCTCTGGGATGTGTGGGAGCCCGTTGCCACCCCAGGTGGTCGCGGCGTCGGCGTCACCGTTACCGAGTTTTTCGAGCGCGACGTCGTGGTTCGACCAGACACCTTCAAAGCCCGCTGGCTGGCCCTGTGGCGCCTCGCCGATGTCGAGGCCGGCATCCTTCAGCGCGAACGTGGCGAAGATAGAGCCACTGGTCGAGAGCCGGTCGGCAAAGGCCATCCTCTTGCCCTCCATGTCCGACCGCTCCTCGATGTTGGAGTCCTCATTTGTGAGCATCACAGAGAAGTAAAACGCCGACCCCCCGGTGACCGAGGTGCCGTACACGTCAAAGAAGTCCGGTGCCGAGAGCAGTGTGATGTCGTCCATCCCGATCTCGCCCTGCTCGCTCTGGAGGGC
>JAQCNN010000146.1 GCA_028275005.1 Salinirussus sp. | reverse complement strand
GAGCCGTACCCGGAGCGCCAGTGGGTGTCCATCCTCGAGGAGCAGTTGGCTGCGCTTCCGGGCTGGACCGGGTTCATCAAGCAACGCGCCGCGGACGACAGCGCGTGGCAGTCGACCTATCCGGTCTCGTTGGCGGGGTACCTCGCGGCCCGTCTGGCACTGCTAGACGCCGTCGGTGCCGATATCGAGCCGGATGACGACGCCGCCGAGGTGGACCCGGCAGACGAGCTCGCGCAGGCGTTCCTGCGTGCGTGGGAGGCGACCTACCGTGACGACCTCGTCGGAGCCGTCGCCGCGGAGAGCCGGTCGGTCACAGACAGTGAGAGGCCGGACCGCCCGGCCGCCCAACTGGTCTTCTGTATCGACACCCGCTCGGAACGGATCCGCCGTCACACCGAGGCAGTTGGCGATTACGAGACCCACGGCTACGCCGGCTTCTTCGGTGTCCCGATGGAGTACCGGGGGTACGACACCGAGGTGTCGGTCGACGCCTGTCCGCCGGTCCTGGACCCACAGCACCGTATCACCGACGTGCCGACTGACGCGGACACGCGGGCACGCCACGACCGCTGGTCGGGTCTCCGCGCGGCCGCCGACGAACTCATCGAGACGCTGGAGGCAAACGCCGCCACGGCGTACAGCTACGTCGAGACCGCCGGGAGCGCCTACGGCCTCTCACTCGCAGCCCGAACCCTCCTCCCTGGACGCGTTCACGACCTCTTCGACGCCGCCGACGAGTCGGTCCCCGCCGACCACGAGTTCTGTGAGCCACTCCTCCGGCACCAGCCTGCCGCGGACGACCTGCCGGCCGGGCTAACCGTCGAGGAGCGCGTCGAGTACGCCACCACGGCCTTCGAACTGATGGGGTGGGAGCGGTTCGGCCGGCTCGTCGTCTTTGCCGGGCACGCCAGTGAGACGGCGAACAACCCCTACGAGTCGAGTCTGGACTGTGGTGCCTGTGCCGGCAACCCCGGCGGCCCGAGTGCCCGTGTGCTGGCGGCCATCTGTGGCGACCCCCAGGTACAGACGAAACTCCGCGACCGCGGCTTCGACATCCCCGAGGACACCGTCTTTCTCGCCGGCCAGCACAACACGACGACCGGTGAGGTCGAACTGTACGCCGAGGGTGTCCCCGAGAGCCACGCCGACGACCTCAACGAGTTGCGTACAGCCCTCGCGACCGCACGCGAGAACGCGGCCGCCGAGCGGGCCGACGAAATGGGTATCGACCGGTCGACGGCCACGAGAGAGACCGAGCGCCGCGCCGCCGACTGGGCCGAGACACGCCCCGAGTGGGGGCTGGCCGGTAACGCCGGCTTCGTCATCGGCCCCCGCGGGCTGACGACCGATGTCGACCTCGACGGCCGCGCATTCCTCCACTCCTACGACTGGTCGACCGACCCCGACGGCGACGCACTCGAGGCGATACTCACGGGGCCGCTGGTGGTCACTCAGTGGATCAACACCCAGTACTACTTCTCGACGGTCGACAACACCGTCTACGGGAGCGGGTCGAAGATAACCCACAACCCCGTCGGGAACGTCGGCGTCTACCAGGGCAACGGGGGCGACCTGATGACGGGGCTCCCGCTCCAGTCGCTGATGGCCGCCGACGGCGAGCCACACCACCAGCCGCTGCGTCTCTCGACGGTCATCCACGCGCCGGTCGAGCGGGTCACCGACGTCCTGGCCGACCACGAGGAGTTGACCGAACTGCTGGACAACGACTGGCTCTCGCTGACGGTTGTCGACCCGACACAGGACCACTGCGCGTTCCACTACGCGGAGGAACTGAGGTGGAGACCGTGGTCCAGACGGCCCGACGCGTCACAGGCGGAACCGGCGGCCCCCACCACCGTGGACGACTGACGACGTCCGCCGCGCCGGTGGGGCGGTCGCCCGTCCCGATACCGCCGAGCGGGTCCGACTCGCCCGTCTCACAGCAGGAGCCCCCTGTGGTCTCAACCCCCCACGAGCGGTTTGCTATCGCGAGATGTCGTTTATCGGTCCGGTCGCGGCGCGACCGAGGTATTGACTCCGTCGCGCGACGCGTGGGGCCCCACCACGGTCACCCCGCTGGTGGGCCACGGTACCGTGGCTGGACGCGCCGTGAGCAGACACCTCCCGCGGTCTCCGTCGGGACGCCTGCGCGGTCACCGGGAGGAATCGAAGAAGGCACATGTCACCGCGACCCGCGTTCTCCCATGAGCTTCGAGGTTCCCGAGGACTGCCGGTTTCTGGCGTCCCACGAGTGGGCTCGCACCGAGGACGGAACCGTACGGGTCGGCGTCAGCGACTTTGCACAGGACGAACTCGGTGATGTGGTGTTCGTCGAGTTGCCGGCGGAGGGTGACCGGTTTGTGCGCGAGGAGGCCTTCGGGGTCGTCGAGTCCATAAAGGCCGTCTCCGACATCTACGCCCCGGTCACGGGCACGGTCACCGAGACCAACGACAGACTGGCCAACGAGCCCGAACTGGTCAACGAGGCGCCCTACGGTGAGGGCTGGATGGTCGTGATCGACCCCGACGACGGCCTCGAGGGGCTACTTTCGCCCGCCGAGTACCGCGAGCAGACGGAGTAGCGTGAGGCCGTGTGCTCCGGGGCCGAGAACCGGCGGGGGGTAAACCGTATCCCGTGATACCGATATCCGCGGCCGACCCTGCTGCTGGCCGGGTTCGGGTGTGAGAGACCACCACACGGCGGGCCTCCGAGGGCCGTCCGATGGGAACGCTTAATCCTCGGGACACCTATTAGCAAGCGTGAACTCCCCGTTCGAGGTGTTGCAGGTCGACCCCGATGCCGAGGAGGCGGAGATAAAGGCGGCCTACCGCGAACGGATGAAGGAGACCCACCCCGACCAGGGCGGGTCAGCGCGGGCGTTCCAGGCCGTCAGAAGCGCCTACCAGGAGGTCATGTCCGGGGTCGACGGGTCGCCGGGGACGGCCGACCACGGCGACCGGGGAACGGCCGAGGACAGTGACGCCGGCGGGCACGCCTCGGAGCCGATGGACCCGGAGGTCGAGTATCTCAACTACGAGGTGCTCGACGATTACGGCTGGGGGCTGGAGGACCCAACGCTCTTCGAGAAGGCAGCAGACGCCGACCTCGGTGCCGTCGACTACGGACGCTTTCGCGTCCAGCCCGGCGACTCCGTGCTCGAGGCGGCGGAACGGGAGGGCTACGCCTGGCCCTACGCCTGCCGTGGCGGTGCCTGTGCGAACTGCGCGGTCGTCGTCAGAAAGGGCGAACTCTCCGCACCCATCGACCACATCCTCCCCGACGAGATGGTCGAGGAGGGGATCCAGCTCTCCTGTAACGCGATCCCGCTCTCCGACCACGTTCAGGTCCTCTACAACGTCAAACACATGCCCGAACTCGAGGAACTCCTCCTCCCGCCAAAACCGTTCGAACAGGCCCACGCCGACGACTGAGCGGCGTCCGGGCCCCACTCAGTCCGGGCGTTCCATCCGGAAACGACCCCGTGTCCAGCAGTAGCCACTGCCTGCCAGCCGGCCGACCGCCGCCACCTCGTCGACGTCGACCTTCCCCTCGTCGGTGAGGAGGTCGTCACTGAGGTGGCCGTGGACAACCTCACCGAGTACCAGCGTGTTCGAGCCGACGTCGACGGTGTCGTGTAGCCGACACTCGTAGGCGGCCTCGATGCCGGCGACCCGTGGTGGCTCGACGGCCGTCGACGCGGCCCGCTCTACCCCTGCGTGGTCGAACTCGCTGGTCCCCGGCTCGAGCGTCGCACTCGTCTCGCTCATCGCCTCGGCGAAGGGTTCGGTGACCACGTTGACCACGAACTCGCCGGTCTCGCGGGCGTTGCGCGCGGTGTCGCTGAGGTCCTCGGGCCGTCCCGGTCGGTCGCCGGAGGAAAAGAGCAGCACCGGCGGGTCGACACTCGCCACGGTAAAGAAGGAGTAGGGTGCGAGGTTGTCGGCCCCGTCGGGCCCGGTCGTCGACACCCAGCCGATCGGGCGAGGGACCACCGTGCCTGTGAGCGTCCGGTACATCGACCGCTCGCGCGTCCGCGGGTCGAGTTCCATGCCCTCCTGACGGGTCGGCGCGGTATAGGTGGTCCGCTCACTCCTCCTCGAGCGGGTCACGCCCACCGCCGTCGACGAACTCCGGTGCCCCCGAGAGGATCCCCCGCAGCCCCGTCAGCGGCTCGCCAACCTGGATCCCATCGCCCGTGATGGCGTACTCCCGGAGGGTGCGCTCGTAGTCGCTGATTCGCTTTTTTAGGACGCCAACGGCCTTGCGGATCTCGCCGCTGAGCTCTATGTGCCGGAGGACGACGATGTTGTCCGCGATGTAGCTGACGTTGTCCTCGGTCGCGCGGAACTCGCCGATGACCGCGCTGGTCTCGTCGATCAGCAGCGTGGTCACGCCCATGTTTTTGAGGTACCGCCCCAGCGAGTGGATGTGGTGGACCATCTCGTCCTCGCCCTCGAGGGTGATCCGGTAGCCGGCGAGCCCGTCGACCATCACCAGCTCCGCCCCGTGTTCCTCGACGTCCTCGCGGACTGTCGCGGCGAACTCCTGTGGTGAGATGTCGAGCCCCTCTACCTCCTCGACCTGGAGGTGACCGGCCTCGACCATGTCCCCGACGGGGATACCGATGGCCTCCGAGCGCTGGACGAACGTGTTCCGGGCCTCCTCGAAGAGGTAGACGACCGAGCGTTCACCCCGTGTCGCAGCCTCGTGGGCGAACTGGGTGCCGAGCGTGGTCTTTCCCACCCCGGTCGGGCCGCTGATGATGGTTGCCGACCCGCGTTCCAGCCCCCCATGGAGTAGCTGGTCGACCTCCCCGATCCCCGAGGAGAGTGTCTCGGCCGTGACCGACCGGGCGTGGTCACCGGGGGACAGCGCCGGGTAGACCTCGATCCCCTCCCCGGTGATCCGGTAGGCGTGTTCGCCGCTTTTCGTCGCCGACCCGCGGAACTTCGGGACCGCAAAGCGGCGCTGGTCGCCGTCGGTCTGGAGGGTCAGGTAGCCGTCACTGATGAACTGCAGGTCCTCCGAGGGGGCATTCCGGGTCTCCTGGACCGTGAAGGCGACAGTCGCGCCCTGTGCCTTCAGATAGCGCATCAGCCCGACGACCTGCTTGCGGAACTGGTAGCTGTCGCCGATGAGCTGTCGCAACTGCGTCACCGGGTCGATGACGACCCGGTCGGGCTCGACCCGTTCGACCGCCTCGGTGACCGCCTCCGCGAGCGGCTCCTGTTCGACATCCGCCGCGGTGAACACCTCGTAGGACTGGTCCTCGGCAAAGGCCTCGGCCCCGGGGCTCAGGTCCAGAAACTCGACGGCATCCGTGTCAAAGCCAAGCGCCTCGGCGTTTGCCTGTAGGTCCGAGAGCTCCTCCTCGAGGTTGATGAACAGCGGCTGTTCGTCACCCTCGCAGGCGTCGAGAAAGTGGAAGGCGAGGATCGTCTTTCCCGACCCGGCAGGGCCGTGCAGGAGGTAGCTGCGACCCTCGATGTAGCCGCCCCCGAGCACCGCATCGAGGCGGTCGATACCCGCCGACAGACGCCCGCTGTCACCTGCCATTCCACCCAGTGAGGTCGGAACGGATATAAGCGATTGGGCTCAACGCTCTGAAAGAGGTCTCAGTATTAGGGACGTGTGTCCACCCCGGACACGAACCGAGCCGACACGCATGAATGACTGACCTGAACTCACCCCCTCCGGGGCCGGCCGACGCCGAGCTTCTCCTGGTCATGCAGCCGGGCCGGGACCGGGAGTTGCTCGCGGAGTGGCTGGCCTCCCAGGTCAACTACACCGCCAGGACAGTCTCCCCCGGTGACCCGCTCCCGTCGACGTACGACCTCTGTCTCGTCGACCCTCGGGGGCTGGAGCGAAACCGGTCGGCACTCGCCGAGCGGGTCGACGACGCGGACCCGCTCTTCCTGCCACATCTGCTCGTCGCGTCCGACGACGCCGTCGAGCGCCAACTCGACCCCGACGACCCGGTCGACGACGTGCTGACGATGCCTATCGACCAGACCATCCTCCGTCGGCGGCTGCAGAATTTCCTGCGGGCCAGACAGTCGTCGCTCCGGCTGGCCGAGCGGGAGGAACAGTACCAGCTACTCGTCGAACTGACACCCGAGACGCTGTTGATCGTCCGTGACGGGGTGGTGGTCTACGCCAACGCGGCCGCCGTCGACACGTTCTGTGCGGACGAACAGTCGAGCCTGTACGGCCCAGTGACCAACCTCGCCGCCCGGGGGGACTCCGGGACACTGGAGCGGCTGCTCGGGACGATCAACCGTGACGGGCAACTCGACGGGTTTCGCGAGCTGACGATGCTGTCGGCAACCGGCGAGGAGATACTCACCGAGGTGGCGGGCGTGACGGTTACCTTCGAGGGGGAGCCGGCGACCCAACTGCTGGTGCGAAACGTCACCGAACGACGCCAGCGTGAACAGCGGCTCAGCCTGTTCGGCAAGGCGATCGAGACGGCCAGACAGGGGATCACTATCGCCGACGCCCGCCAGGACGACGAGCCGCTGATCTACGCCAACGATGCCTTCGAGCGGATGACCGGCTACCCGACCGGCGAGACCCTGGGCCGGAACTGTCGGTTTCTCCAGGGCCCCGAGACCGACGAGGAGACCGTTGCCGAGATACGCCAGGCTATCGACAACCAGCGACCGGTCGTCGTCGAACTCCTCAACTACCGGAAGGACGGCACCCCCTTCTGGAACCGCCTCGAGATCGTCCCCGTCCGCGACGAGACCGGCGCGGTGACACACTGGCTGGGCCTCCAGCGCGACGTGACCCAGCGCCGCGAGCGCGAGGAGCGGTTGGCGGTGCTCGACCGTGTCCTCCGGCACAACATCCGCAACCGGATGAACGTCATCCGCAGCCGGGCCGAACTGCTCCGCGAGGAACACGACGAGGACGATTCCGTCGAGACGATCATCCAGGCCGCGGACGACCTCACCGATATCAGCGAGCAGGTCCGGCAGTTCCAGAATCTGATCTCGGTCAGAGACCACGAACTCGAGCCCCACGACCTGGTTCCGGTGCTCGAGACGGCGGTCGCGGACCTCCGGGACCGCAACCCCGATGCGACGGTCCGACTCGACTGCCCGGACGAGGCTGTGGCGGGGATCCACGCGACCCTGCCCGCCGCGCTCGGGCAGATGCTCGAGTTCGCCGCCGAGCGCGACCGGCTACCGGGGGCAGACGCCCCGGACCTCACTGTGCGGGTCGCGGTCGAGGGGGAGTCGGTGGTGGTGGAGTTGCTCGACTACGCCGGCACCATCCCCGACGAGGACCTCAACGCGATCGGCCGGGGGAGCGAGACCCCGCTCCAGCACTCCCGTGGGCTGGAACTGTGGCTGATCCGGTGGGCGGTGCTCACCTCCGACGGCTCGTTCTCCGTCGAGGAGTGTCCCCCGGGGGCGGACCGTGACACCGCCGACGAGGAGACGGTCGGCTGTCTCCGGATGCGGTTCCGGCGCGCCGGGGAGTGAGCCTGCCGGCCGACGCCGACGGCACTCAGGCGGACGCTGGTTCCGCGCTGTCGACCTCGCCGCCGATCCGGACGAACCCGTAGCCACACTCCGGACAGCGCCACTTGCGCTTTCGACCCAGATGTAGCTCCGTGCTCGCAGCCAGGTAGAAGCTCCGCCGCCGGTCACACTCCGGGCACTCGTGCTCCAGTTCCATACCTCGGCTTTGGGAAGCCGGTAAATCAAAGCCGCGGTCCACGCCGGCAAACGATTTTGTCGGCGCGCGCCAACACTGGGGTATGAGTCGTCGAATCACCCGGTGTGGGGAGTGTGGCTACCGCGTCCGGTGGAACCCCGAGACCCGCGAGGGGCCGACGGTCTTCTTCGAGGAGGGGCTGTGTCCCAGCTGTGGCTCCTCCTTCGAGGACCGGGCGCCCGTCTCGGCCCGGCGCGGGCGCAAGCGCCGGTAGAGCTTAGTCCGTCCCGGCGGAGCGATCCGACATGCAGACTGTGATCCTCGCCGCCGGGCAGGGGACCCGGATGCGGCCGCTGACCGACCGGCGCCCAAAGCCGATGTTACCGGTGGCCGACCGGCCGCTGATGGCCCACACCGCCGACGCCGCCGTCGAGGCCGGCGCAACCGAGTTGCTGCTCGTGGTCGGCTACGAGGCCGATGCCGTCCGGGGATACTTCGGCGACGAGTACCGGAACACCCCCGTCAGATACGCGGTCCAGGCCGAGCAACGCGGCACCGCCCACGCCGTCCGGGCGGCCCGCGAGTACATCGAGGGGGCCTTTGCGGTGCTCAACGGCGACGATATCTACGACCCCGACTCCGTGACACGGCTGTTCGAAGGGGGCCCTGCCGTCGGGACCTACGAGGTCGAGAACCCCCGGCCCTACGGTGTCTTCGACATCGCCGACGGGGTGGTCGAGGGGATCGTCGAGAAGCCCGCAGACCCCCCGTCGAACCGGGTCAACGTCGGCGCATACGTCCTCCCCGCGGAGGCCCGGGGGTGGCTCGACGTCGAGGAGAGCGAGCGCGGCGAGGAGGAGATCACCGACGTGCTCGCGCGGGTCGTCGACGAGCGGTCGGTTCGGGCGGTCGGTGTCGACCGCTGGATGGGCGTTGGCCGGCCCTGGGAGCTGCTTGAGGCAAACGAGTGGCAACTCGGCGACCTGGACCGCGGGATACGGGGTGAGGTCGCCCCCACTGCCGACCTGCGCGGTGACGTGGTCGTCGAGGAGGGCGCCACCGTCGAACCCGGTGTCGTCGTCGAGGGGCCGGTGCTGGTGCGGGCCGGTGCACACGTTGGCCCGAACGCGTACGTCCGCGGGCACACTCTGCTCGGGGAAGGGGTCCGGGTCGGCAACGCCGTCGAGGTGAAAAACAGCGTCCTCATGACGGGGGCCGCGGTCCCTCACCTCTCCTACGTCGGCGACAGCGTCATCGGCCGCGAGGTCAACCTCGGCGCGGGGACGACAGTCGCCAACCTCCGACACGACGACGAGGCCGTCCGGGTGACGGTGAAAGGCGACCGGGTCTCGACCGGGCGCCGGAAGTTCGGCGTCGTCGTCGGTGACGGGGCAAAGACGGGGGTCGAGACGACACTGAACGCCGGTGTCACACTCTCCACGGAGGCCCGCGTCGAGCCAAACGCGACAGTGACCCGCGACCGGGAGTGACGGCTGAACCGGCGCTCCGGGCCTGCACCGCCCGTTGCTGCCTGTGCGGGGCGAATATATGAGGTTAAGTGCCGACGTGCTAAGAGTAGTGACAAGATGGTCGACCCGACTTCGGACGTCGCCGAAAACATCTCCGAGGAGGATGCGCCGGACTGTGCGACGTGTGGGGCGACGGTCCTCGATACGCCCCGCCACCGCGTTGTCACGTGGATCGATGGCGGCGAGGTCCGGACCGCACACTTCTGTGACGAGGACTGCCGGACGGAGTGGGACGGCTCCGCCGAGTCCTGAGCGACAGGTCGACCACACGGCCGTAACAGCGGACCGCGGACGGGTTACCGGCTCTGTGGCGGATGGAAAGATTGAGGCGCGCGCGAACACGACCAGTTATTGATGAATCTCGGCCTCGGCACGCGCGGCGGGTTTGTCGTCGTGGTGCTCGTGGGGGTGTTACTCCCCGGGCTGACCAACCACGTCCTCTCACAGTCCGGGTACCACGCCCTGGGGTCGGCCGCCTGGGCCGTCGGCTACGCCACGATGGCGGTGGTCCTCTACGTCGGCTGGGTCCGCCCGCTCGACCCGACGGGCCCCGACTCGGCGATCCGGGAGCCCGACGACGAGACCGGCGGCGACCCGACCGGCGGGGCCGATACGGAGGGTACCGAGACCGAGCCGGCAGAGCCGAACTGACCGGGCGACAGAGGCGGTGAGCGCCGGCGCGACACCCGCTGACAGGCGAGTCGAGACCGGGACCCTCGCCGGCCTTCCCCCTATCTGTCGTCGCCCGCCGGCTCGAAGACGTGCTCGTGGAGACGGTCGGTGACCACGTCGACCAGCCGCTCGAGATTCGCGGTGTCGTCGCGGTTGTACGACACCAGCGTCTCCAGGGCCGCCTCGCGGCCGCGTTCGTACTCGCGCCAGAGCCGTACCGCGTCACGCCCCGAGAGGTCCGGCCGGTCGCGGTCGATACCGACCTCCTGTTCGACCTGCTTGAGACCGCCGGTCAGGTCCAGCCGCCGACAGGGGTAGATCAGGTCCAGGTGTGGGAGGGTTACGTCGAGGTCGAACGACTCCTCGAGAAAGGGGACGTCGAAGCGCTTGCCGTTGTAGGTGACGA
This sequence comes from Salinirussus sp., assembly GCA_028275005.1. Lineage (GTDB taxonomy): Archaea > Halobacteriota > Halobacteria > Halobacteriales > Haloarculaceae > Salinirussus. The sequence goes on along the minus strand of JAQCNN010000146.1, from coordinate 3,312 downwards.
GGAGGCCGGCGTCGGCAAACTCGTCGGCGAGGGCCTCGGCGGTCAGCCCCCGTTCGCGTACGAGTGTCGTCGTCGAGCCCGCCCGGTGGAGGCTGACGACGGTCACGTCGTCGCGGCGCTCGCTCAGCCCGGTCGTCTCGATATCCAGAAAGCAGGCTTTCTCCCGGAAGTTCTCGTAGAACCGCCACTGTTCGCCGGAGGGAAACGCCGAGGCGAAGTAGTCGGTGTCGCCGGCGTCTAGACGCTCGCTGGCGCGGTCGATAAACGACCAGATATCCTCGGCGGCGGCTGGGCCGGGGACCTCGCCGTCGAAGTCGTCCCAGGTCTGTACGCCCGACGCCCAGAGCTTTCGCTCGGTAATCTCGCCGACCCCCGACACCGGGATGAAGCTGTTCTCCGCGCGCATACCCTCTGTTGAGGGTAGCGTCCACATAGTGTTTCGGACACGTCGACGCCGGTCACGGACCGCCCCCGACGGGGAGCCCTGCACCGAACGCTTTTCGACGCCGGCCCCCACGCACAGGTATGACAGTCACGACCGGCCGGACGATAGACGCCGACGGCCAGCCGGTTCCGGGGACCGGCTTCCAGGTAGCCCCTGACAGCGACCTGGCGGGGCTGCTGGCCGAGCGGACCGGGCCGCTGAACTCCCACCCCACCCAGCCGGTCTGGGGTGCGCCACTCGACTCACCCGACGGCGAGACAATCCGTTCGCTCAGCGTCCTCGGGCCGGGCTACGACGGGCCGCCCGAGCACTACCACGAACAGAGCGTCGAGCGCTTCGACGTGCGGGCCGGCGAGCCGACCTTCCACGTCGACGGGGAGTCCTACCGTGCGGGGCCGGGCGAGACAGTCACCGTCGAGACCGGTCAGCGCCACACCTTCTCCGGCGACGGCGACGAGTTGAGCTACATGGTGACGGATATCCACACCCCTGGGCGACTCCGGCACGTCCTCCCGACACTCGGCGGGCTCGCTCACGACGACGCGATGGACGCCCGAGACCCCCTCCAGCAGGTGATGGTCGCCCGGCGGCTGGCCGGCAACACTGTCTTTACCGAGCCCGACCCGCGAATCGCACGGCCGCTGACGCGGGTGCTCGCCCCAGTCGCCCGTCTGCGAGGATACCAGGGTGCCTACGAGAAGTATCGCCAACCCGTCTTCTGGGAGGCACACGTCGAACAGCCCGAGCTGTAGGTCCGTCGTGGCGGTGCCCGTTCCCGCCGGTCAGACCCCGGAGAAGGAGAACACCCGCCACTCGCCGTTTGCCTGTCGCATCTCCATGCGCAGGGTGTTCGTCTGTCCCTGCGCGGACGCCTGAATCTCGACCTCCGCCCGACCGTCTGCCTGCTCGGTCACCTCCGACCCCTGCACACTGACCTCGACCTGCCCGAACAGCGTCGCCAACTGGGTGACCTGGTTTTCGCCCAACCGCGAGTCCGGGTGGAGCAGGTCGGCTGCGGCCTGTCCCTCCCCGTTGTTCAGGTTGTTGAGGAACGCCTCGGCGGTCCCCGCAGGGCCGCCGGCGCCGCCGCCAAGCAGCACGAACCCGCCGACGGCGACCACGGCGACCCCGGCCCCGCCGATACCGAGCACCTGCCGGCGGTTCAGCCCGGCGACCACCTCGTCGTCCCGTGGCTGGCGGTACTGTCCCTGTCTGGGCTGGCCCTGCTGTCGTGGCGCCTGGCCCTGTGGCTGACCTTGCCGGGGCTGGCCCTGACGCGGCTGGCCACCCTGTGGTTGGCCTTGACCCCTGCCCTGTTGTGGCTGTCCACCACGAGCCTGCCCGCCCTGTGGCCGGCCTTGCCGGGGCTGGCCCTGCTGTCTGTCACCACCCTGGCCGGCGTTCCCCCGGCCCTCCTCGCCTCCGAGATTGTCACCGAGCGAGAGCCCACACGAGTCACACACGGGTGCCCCCACTTCGACGGCCGCTCCACAGTTCGGACACTCTGCCATACCATGATCTTTTAGATGACTCGCATAAAACTGCTGCTCTCGACAGCCGGTCGAGGCGTGGGTCGGCTCCCCGAGACGACGGGCAGACGACGCACCGACCGGGCCCCTGGGTCCGGCTTCCGACACTACTCGGCGTAGCCGGACAGCCCGTCTAGCACCGCCGTCACGGACTCCGCCTCGCGTCGCAACCGCTCGACGGCTGGCTTTGACAGACGCTGCTCGTTGCCCACCAGCGAGACCCGCTGTGTCCCGACCCCGACGAAGTGAAGCCCCAGTGCCTCGGCGGTCGCCCGGAGCGTGATGCCGGCGTCGGCCCGGCCGTCGGCGACCCGTCGGGCGGGGCTTTCCACCCCGGCAGTCTCGACCCCGGCGAGGGCGTCGGGCGCAAGCCCTGCCTCCTGTGTGGCGTCCTCGACCGCGGCCCGGAGCCCGAGGTCCCGGTTGACAGTCGCGACCGCCCGCCCGCCCTCGGCGAGCGTCTTCAGGGGTGTCTCACCGAGGCTGTCGTCTGCCGTCACGACCCCCCACTCGCGGGTCCAGGTCCCGAGCACCGCGCCGTTCTCGGGCGCTGTCCCCGTCTCGCCCGTGAGGACTGCCACGTCCGCGACCCCGTCCCGGAGCCAGCGCCGGCCGGCGCGGTCGCCGTCGGTGAGGTAGCGGGCGCCGTCGACGGCGTCCAGTAGCTCGACGGCGGCAGGGTCACTCTCGCCGACTACGAGCACCGGCGGCGCCCGGGCGTCCGGCGAGAACAGCTCTACCGTGACCGCCTCGCCGGCCCGGAGACGACGGGTGTCAGCCGGCATGTCGACAACCCCGTCGGCCGCCGCCAGGGTCGTCGTTGCACCGCTGCCCTTGTCGACGGGGTAGACGACCGTCTCGCCGTCGCCGTCCGCGACGAGTCCGACCGGGAGCGCCCGGCGCCGCCCCTCGTCGAAGCGCTCGTCGACGGCCAGCCGTCCGGTGGTGGTGACCGACCGCTCGGTCCCGTAGCCCGCCGCCCGGCGCAACCGGGGCGCGACCAGCAGCCGGAACACCGACAGCGCGGAGACAGGGTAGCCCGGCAGGCCAACGTAGGGCGTCCCGTCGACGCGGCCGACGATGGTCGGCTTGCCCGGTTTGAGCGCGACGCCGTGGACCAGCAGGTCACCGACGTCCTCGACAACGCTGTAGAGCATATCCGCGCCGCTGGCACTCGTCGACCCGGCTGTCAGCACCATGTCACACTTCTCGGCGGCCTCCCGGAGTGCGTCGGCCATCGCCTCACGGTCGTCGGGGACACGGGTGTACCGGACCGGCTCCCCGCCGGCCTCGCGGACACCGGTCGCGATGGTCTCGGTGTTGACGTCGTAGATCTGG
>JAQCNN010000073.1 GCA_028275005.1 Salinirussus sp. | reverse complement strand
CTCGACGGCCGGGAGACAGAAAAATCGGGAGCGAGTAACTAGAACGGGGCTTCGGGGCCTTCGTCGTCCTCGACGTCGCCGCCGCGGGTCTCGCCGGGGAAGGAAGGGCTCATCCCGTCCGCACCGCCGGACATCCCCTCGTTGCCGCCCATGCCGGTCGAGGCGTGGACCGTCTCGATCTCGGGGATCTCCTTCGTCATACGGGTCTTGATCGCCTGGATCGTCATCGGGGAGATGCCACAGCCCGAGCAGGCGCCGCCGAGCTGGATGGTGACGTTGCCGGTCTCGCGGTCGATCTCCTGGATGGCCGCGCTACCGCCGTGCATCTGGATCTGTGGGAAGTTCCGGCGGAGGAAGTTCGTGATCTGTTCGCGCAGGTCGTCCTCCGACTTGGTGTCCGTACTCATTGTACCCGGTGATAGCGTGTCGCGGGTCATAGACCTTTGGACTCACGCCATCCCGCTCGGTCCCGCCCGGAGGTTTTTGCCCGGGGGCGCAAAGTGTGGGTATGACCCTCGACCCCGTCCACGTCGACGGTATCGCGCAGCTTGCGGGCCGCGTGGGCCGGACCGTGGACGACCGCGACCACGGTGAGGCCGCCGCAACCGCCTGGGCGTTTCTCGACCCGCTGTACGACGGCGGCGAGACGGTGCTCGAGCCCCTCGGCGAACACCGCCGCCGGAAGGTGGCTATCGAGGATATCGCGCTCACAGAGTCCCCGTTCCCCACCCAGCACGGCCTCGACGCGGGGACGATCAACCCGACGACGTTCAAAAACGGGCTGGTGCTCGACGTCTCCCAGGCCGCGATGGCCGCCGAGCCCTCCGACGTCGAGTTACACCGCGGCCGGACCATCGTGATGACCGTCCACACGAACGACCGGACGGCCGCGCCGAGCGCGGAGGGGTGGCGTGGCAGTGACCGGGGTTACGCCCGCCGTCGGGTGTTACACGCCCCCCGGGTCGACCGGTACGAGCAGACGGTCGTCCACGCGCTGGCGCTGTATCTCGCCGAGAGCGAACACGCCCTCGCGCAGGCCGAGGTGGTCGAGGACCTGCTGGTGCTCGACGGCCCCCTCTACCCCACGGGTCTGCTGAAGTGGGAGGAGCGGGACCCGGAGCTCCGGCGGCTACTCACCGACGAGAAACAGCCACGGGACGTGCTCGCGAACTACCTCGAACTCGTCGAGACCTTCGTCGAGCGTGACGTCCCGCTCGTGGGCTTCGTCAAGAACTCGGCCTCGAAGGCGGTCACGCGGCTCCTCCGGGAGAAGACCGGGGCGCCCTGGGTCGACGACGACGCCTTCTTCCGACGGGTGCTCGAACGGCCCGACGAGGACGGTGAGCCGAGGACCGATGCGCTGACATTTACGGGCTGGTTTCGCTCGCGGCTCGGGACCGACGCGGCGCTGGGCTGTGGGGAACTCGAGGTGCCCCACGAGCACAGCCTCGACCCCGAGGCCTACGAGGTGACGTTCTTCGTCGTCTACGACCCCCGCGACGACCTGGTCTACCGTGTCGAGGCGCCCTACGCGTTCACCCGCGACCCGGACCTGCGTGCCGACCTCACCACCCACCTGCTGTCGGCGGTGGCCGCCGAGCGAGGCCCCCCACTCGCCGTCGGGAAGGCCGACGAACTCGCCCGGATCGACCGGCAGGGCAAACGGACCCTTCGGCGGCGCATCGAGCGGGAGTTCGACACCGACCGCCAGCGCTCCTACAACGACAAACGGTGGGCGGCCATGGAGGGGATGCTGTGAAAGTCGACACCTACGATTCGCTGTCGGGGCAGGTGGCGCTCGTGACCGGCGCCAACCGGGGTATCGGCGAGCAGATAGCCCGCATCCTCGCCGAGCACGACGCGACCGTCTACGCCGGCGCCCGCGACCCTGAGGACGTGACGGCCGACGACCAGCGTCCCCTCAGACTCGATGTCACCGACGACGCGGCGATGCGGGCGGCGGTCGACCGCGTCGAGAGGGAGGCCGACCGGCTAGATATACTGGTCAACAACGCCGGCGTCCGCGGGCCGACCGAACCGCTCCACGAGGCAGCCGTCGAGGATATCGACGAGACGCTGGCGGTGAACCTCCGCGGGGCGGTCGTCCTGACGAAGTACGCGCTGTCGCTGTTGCTGGAGCGGGCGGGTGGACGCGTGGTGAACCTCTCGTCGGGGCTGGGGACGCTCGGGGCGGGGATGGATGGCGGCTCGCCACCGTACCGTCTCTCGAAGACGGGGCTGAACGGGCTGACGGCCTATCTCCACGGCGAGTACGCCGAGGAGGGGCTGCTCGCGAACGCGGCCCGACCGGGGTGGGTCCGGACCGAGCTGGCGACGCCGGGGGCGCCGCGCAGCCCCGCCGAGGGGGCGGACACGCCGGCGTGGCTGGCCCGCTTTGCCCCCGGCGCGCCCGCCGGCCGGTGCTGGCGCGACCGGACCCCGATCGGCTGGTAGACCGGGTCTGTCCTGTTCGGTCAACCACTCCCCCTTGTCACCCAGGCAACGGACAGTAGCGTGGCGTGTGGTAACAGAATACATGGAGGTTATTTTGAACGAGGTCACGAACACGGTCCACAGACAGGAGACGGGTCGGCCGGAGCGCCGGGCCGCCTGTGGCTCCACGTTTCACATCTCTCACGACAAACTCAGGGTGGTCAGCGAGGCCGAGCCGGGCGGTGAGGCGGCGACGACGACAAAGTGTGGACGGTGTTTCGAAGACGGCGGCGGCTACTGACGGGAGACGGGCGGCGACCCGGACGTTCTCCTGCGCTCAGGGCTCGGCGGCCTCCGGCGCGACGTCCTCGGTCTCGAAGTCGACGCTGTCGCTCACGCCGATCCGGGCGAACTGCTCGCGGATGTGGGCTCTCGCGGCTTCGACGGCCCGGCCGCGGTGGTCGTACCCCCGCGGGGAGGGCTGTTCGAAGGCGACCTGGACCGACCCGTCGTCGAGTTCGAGGGTCTGCCCGCCGGTCTCGACGGCGTAGAACTCGTCACAGACCCAAACGTAAGGCGCGCCGACGTCAGGCGCACCCCGGTAGGACGGCGGCGTCTCACCCGGTTCGTACAGCGTCCCCGTCAGTCCCGTCCCCCCGGCCAGCCCGCGGATGAGCAGCATGTCATCGGGTAGGCGGGCAACGGGCAAAAGGGGCGCGGCCCCCGACCAGTTCCGCTCCGGCAGGGAAACGGGTATGTACCGGCGGGGGTATGCTGTGGACATGTCCGACCTCGGGGATTTCACCGAATTTGACGGCGACGAAGGGGGTGGCGCCACCGAGAGCGGCGCCGACAGCCCCGACGATAGGGACGCAGCTGCCGATACCAGCGACCGCGACGGCGGTGACGACCCGGACGCCGAGGGCGGCTTCGAGCGGTACGAGGCGACGCCGACCGGCCGGGACCGCGGGGTTGGCGTCCTCTCGGCGGCCGAGGGGCTCCGGATCGCCGAGGACGAGGAGGAGACCCGTCTGCGGGCGTACGTGACCGCGGACAACCGCTCGGGCGTGCGTGTGGGGTCGTACCTGCTCGCCCCTTACCCCGACGACGAGCGGCTGTTCTGTCGGGTCTCCGCCCTCGAGTACGCCCAGGAGTACCGTGCCGACGACGCCACGGAGATCCACGCCCGCCGGGCGATGCGCTCGGCGGGGATCGACGAGGAGGACTTCAAGCTGATGGCGACGCTCGACCCGGTGGCGGTGCTGTACGAGGACAGCGAGGCGCGAAGTGCCTCGGATGGTCAAGCGGCGGAGCCGCGAGACGCCGACGGGCTCAAACGCCGGATGACAGACCGCGTCCCAAAGCCCGAGACGGTCGTCCGGGAGGCCGAGGACAAGACCGATATCAAAACAGGCCTGAAGATGCCCGCAGACGGGGTGTTTCTGGGCCACCTGGCGGTCGGCGGGGAGACGGTCCGGACGGCCGCGGAGCCGCCGACCATCGACTACCGGCTGAAGGACGACTACGACTCGGGGGACCCGCTGGTCTTTCGGCACACGCTCGTGGCGGGCGGGACGGGGTCGGGAAAGACCCACGCCGCAAAGAACGTCCTGCGGCAGTATCTCGGCGACCGGAGCTACCCCGTCGAGACCGGCGCCGACCGCGAGGTCGCGCCCGCGGTCGTCCAGTTCGACCCCCAGGACGAGTACGCCCAGATGTGCCACGACGGCGAGTACCCCGAGGAGTTTGCCCGCCGGCTGGACCGGGAGGGTGTGACCCACGGCGGGCACGAGGACACCGTTGCCTTCGTCCCACAGGTGGGCTCGGCGACCTACTCGGCGAGCGGTCACCGCGCCGAGGAGGTCCGCTTTACCATCCCCTTCTCGATGGTCTACGACAACCCCTGGCTGATCGCCGGCAGCGGCCTCAACGACAACCAGTACGGCGCGCTCACGAACGTCCTCCTGCCCCGCTTTCGTGACGAGCGCGGCCGCGAGGGAACCTACGAGCAGTTCCGGGCGTTTCTCGACGACCCGGCGCTGCGCGAGGACCTCGACGAGAGCGGCCGGGTCCACGAGGCGACCTTCGACGCCGTCTCCCGGCGCGCTCGCGGGTTCGGGAACGTCTTCGACCAGGACGCCAGACCGATCACCGAGCGGGTCCACGAACTCGTCCGCTCGGGCGGGCTGACGGTCGTCCCCACCTACCACATCAGCTCCAGCCGCGACACCGAGACGGTGGTGCTGGCGCTTGCCTCCCTGCTCGTCGACCAGAAGCTCTCGAACGACCCCCGGTACGACCGGATCAAGGAGACGCCGCTGGTGGTGGGGATGGACGAGGCCCACAACTTCCTGACCGACGCCGACAGCGTCCAGGCCCGGAAGGTGATCGGGAAGTTCACCGAGGCCGCAAAACAGGGCCGGAAGGAGCGGCTCGGCCTCTTTCTGATCACCCAGGACCCCCAGGATATCGCCGACCCGGTCTTCAAGCAGATCAACACGACGGTGGTGTTGAATCTCGGCGACGAGGACGCCATCTCGGCGGTCAACATCCCCGCGAACCTGGAGTCGAAGGTGCCCTACATGGAGAAAGGGCAGATGGTGGTCTACTCGCCGGATAACTCGGAGCCCGTCGAGCTGGTTGGCCTGCCACACTGCGTGACCAGACACGGCCGGGGCTGACCGGCACCTGGAGACGGAGGTAAGCGTTATCCGGCGGGTGACAGTACCGTCGGTATGGTAGAACGCGTGCTCGTTCCGGTGGACGGCTCGGAGCAGGGGTCACAGGCGACCGAGTTCGTCGCCGCGGAGTTCCCCGAGGCGACGATGGTCCTGTTGCACGTCATCGACCCCGCCAGAGAGACCAGCTACCCCAGCGCCACCCTCCCGAGCTTCTCCGAGGAGTGGTACGAACGCGAGAAGGGGCGGGCCGAGGACCTGTTCGAGGAGATCGAGCAGGCAGTCGGCGAGGAGACAACGACCGAGCGGGCCACCGAGGTCGGCAAGCCCACGGACGTCATCGTCGACTTCGCCGGGGACGAGGACAACGGTATCGACCACGTCGCGATGGG
>JAQCNN010000069.1 GCA_028275005.1 Salinirussus sp. | reverse complement strand
GACGTAACGGCCATCAAAACGGTAGGCGTAATCGAGGATACTGTTTTAGCAGTTGCTCGTCTGTGTCCGAACGCGGTGTCACACCATTCAGAACGTGAACACGTAAACGCGGGTCAACGCGGCGTCGAGGAGTTCCCGGCGGAGCTCCTGCGGTTTTTCACCCAGAGGCGGGGGCAGGTGCTCCTCGTCCGCGGAGACCCTGGTGCCGGGAAGACACTCTTTGCCGTCCAGGCGCTCGACATCCTTCGGCAGTACGGCGGGGACGTTCTCTATGTGACCACGCGCGTAGACACTGACACCATCTACCGCAACTACCTGAAGGAGACGACCCGTCTCACCCCGTCGAACGTACTCGACATCTCCCAGGACCCGTTCGACGCCGACATCACACCCGCCGAGGAGATCGGCGCCGACAGGTTCGACCCCGACACCTTCCTCGAGTGGCTGCGGGCGGTCAGCGACGTCTCGGACCCCTTTACCGCCGTCTTCGACAGCTGGGAACTCGTCGAGCAACACCTGCTCTCGGAGGCCCACCAGGACGACGCGCCCGAGCCCGAGGAGCTGGTGACCCGGATGGCCAAGCTCGCCCGTCGCCACGGGTTCCGGATCATCCTGATCACCGAGGAGGCGGAGCAGACAAAGCTCGACTACGTCGTGGACGGTGTCGTCGAACTCCGTGTCGGCCACAGCACCGGCGGTCGCCCCGAGCGGGAACTCCTGCTCGAGAAACTCCGGGGCGTTCGGATCGCCAACCGGACACGGCCGTTCACCCTCTCCGAGGAGACCTTTCGGGTGTTCACACCCGTCGACCTGCCGGTCTCCCGGGGCGTCGTCGGTGACCCGGAGTGGACGCCCGTCGACAACTCAAAGTCGAAGTTCTCGACCGGCATCGAGGACCTCGACACGATGCTCGATGGCGGCTACAACCGTGGCAGCGTCGTCCACTTCGAACTCGGTCCCGACCTCTCCCGGGACGCCTGGAGTCTCCCCTGTCTCGCGACCGCACAGAACTTCCTCTCTCACGGCCTGGGTGTCGCGGTCGTCCCGCTCCCCGAGAGTAGCCCTGGGCTGGTGCGACGGAACCTGGGGCCGGCGCTTCCGGACTCGGAGTTCCAGGCCCGCTGTGACGTCTTCGAGACCTACGACCACAAGAGCATGACACCGGTGTCCGATGTCGACGACGACCCGACAGACGCCGACGGGGACGGGCCGAGGGACGACGCCGGCGGGTTCGAGTACGACGACTACATCCGTCGGCTCGAATCCCTCCGCGAGGAGAGTGACGGCCCACTGCTGCACACCATCAGCATGGACGCGGCGGGCGACGCGCTCAGTGAGATCATGAGCGACCACGCCACCTACGTCGCGCTACACAACGACCTCTCGGTCCTCGTGACGAAACCGGGCAGCAAGGAGCGAACCCGTGCCGACCGGGTCGCGGACGTCCACCTCCGCCTCGAACGGCGGGGTGAGACCGTCTTTATGTACGGCAAGAACCCGGTCACCCCGTTTCTCGGCTTCGACACGAGCATGACCGACGGGACCCTCGACATCGCGCTCCAGGAGATGGTCTGAGATGGTCGCACTGACCACCCACCGCGGCTCCGCGACCCCGCCGACGTCCGCCGACAGTTCCACCACTCACAACCCAGAATCATGAGCGACGACAACTCCAACCTGTACGTGTACGGCATCATCGAACAGACCGACATCGAGATGGAGGTCGATGGCGTCTACGGCGCGTCGACGCTCGGGACTGTCGACTACCGGTCCCACTCGGCGCTCACCTCCACGGTCGACACGACCGACCCGGAGCGGACCGACGAGGCCGTTGCAACGCACGACGACGTGCTCCGGGCGGTCGTCGAGCGCGACGACGTCGAGACCGTCGTGCCGATGGGCTTTGGCATGGCGTTCAAGAACGCCCGGACGCTGAAGGGGGTGATGCGGGGCGCACAGCGGGCGTTCCGGAAGGCCCTCAACGACGTCGAAGGCTGTGTCGAACTCGGGATCAAGCTGGTCGACCCTGCCGACGGGGCGACAGACGCCGACGAGTTGCGAGGGGCACTCGAGGACGAACTCGACCCGCTGAGCGCCGGCCAGACCGAGGACGACCTCTTCAGTGACCGACTCATCGCAAACCGGTCGTATCTCGTCGAACAGGACCAGCGCGATGCCTTCGACGAGGCCGTCGAGCGAGTCGAAACCGAAAACGAGGACGTACTCGTCAAGTACACCGGTCCCTGGGCCCCGTACAACTTTGTCGACATCCACATCGGGGCGGAGGCGAGTAACTGATGATCCTCGTCGACGACCTGCTGCTCAAGCCGTTCGTCTCACTGCTCGACATTCTTCACGCGATGGTGCTTGACGAGCTCCACGACATGGGGGCCATCCGTGACGAGATAAAGGAAAACCAGTTGCTGTACGAACTCGGGGAACGGCCGGAGTCGGAGTACGAGCGGAAGAAAGGGCGGTTAGAGGCCGAACTCCAGGTTGCCGAGGAGGTCCACGAGAAACTCATCAGCGGAAACATCGAGGTGCAGTAACAGTGCCAGACAACACCGACAGAGACGACGACGAGGACGTCCCCGGGTCGATCCCGCTCGGGAACGTCTTCGAGACGCTCTCGACACTGCTCGAACAGCTCGACGACGCCGACCTGGACGCCGGCGAGCGACGGTCCGACACTGTCCGGCGCGGGGACGCGACCTTCGACTACGACATCAACATCGGGACGATAGCCTCCGGCGACGAGGGCCGCACCGACCGCCGGAGCCGGGACTGGGACATAAAGGGTGAGTCCGAGGACCACGAGTACCGGGTCCGGGTCAACGACGCCGAGGGCGAACTCGTCGTTGTCGCCGACCTCCCGGCGGTTTCGGCCGACGAGGTCAGCGTCGAGACGACCGACAACGACGACGCACTCGAGATCCGTGTCGACGGTGCGGTGCTCAGGTCGGTCCCGCTCGACTGGGGCGGGGCGACTGTCACCGAGGTCGCATTCACCAACCAGGTGCTCGAGGTACACGTCGAACCACAGGGCGGCGAGGACAGCAACGAAGGGGCGAATACATGACTAATAACAGAAAGCAACGACGAGAGCAGACACAGCAGCGGAACAAGGTCGTCGCCAGAGCGCTCCGCAACCGCGACAAGACGAGACAGAACCTCCTCGCCCAGGGCCGGAAACTGGCGCGTCGGCGCGCCGAGAACGTCGACCGCGACGCCGAACAGTCCGGGTCCAGGGACGCAGAGGGGTCGACGAACGCGGGCGCACACTCGACAGTGCCGTCGACGGACTCGAACGAGGAGGTTGCGGTCAGGCACTCACACTCGACCGTCCCGGCACGGCCAAAGGGGTCGACCGTCCCGGCGGCGACTCGTCTCTACGGGCTCAGGCTGTACGAACAGATCCGGCCCGACCGCGACGACGAGGATGGCGGGGCTGACAGCGAGGGTGAACAGCAATGAGCGGTCCAAAACCCACCCGGACACAGGGTGACCTCGCACAGATGCTCGAGACGCTGCTCGACAAGGGTGTGGTGATCAACGCGGATATCGCCATCACAATCGGGGACACAGAGTTGCTCGGTGTGAAACTCCGTGCGGCGATCGCCTCGTTCGAAACTGCCGCCGAGTACGGGCTCGAGTTCCCCCTCGGCACCGACCTCGAGTCGGTCGCCGAGGCGAGTGAACAGGGGACCCCGAGGGCGGGCGAGAGCGAGCCCCCGGAGGCGACAGCAGAGGACGCCACCGGCGTCACCGGTGGAGGGCAGGGGTGACCGGCCGTGCAACTCAGTATTGACGAGGACGACGGGCTACAGAGCGGGCTGACGTCGCTGGTCGTGACCGTCGTGGAGTTGCTCGTCGAGGCGCTCGAACGGGAGGCCGTCCGTCGCATGGACGGCGGGAATCTCTCCGATGCGGAGGTCGAGCGGCTCGGACAGCAGCTGTGTCGCCTCGACCAGGAGCTCGAGCGGCTGAAGGCGGACCAGGACATCGAGGAGGAGGTCGACTCCTTCCGCGGACAGCTCGACGATGTCCTCGACGACGCACTCCGGAACGTCGTGAACGGGGAGGGACAGTATGAGTGAGACGGCAGACTCCGACGGGAGCACCGTCGGGGAGACCGTCGACACCGGCCGGTATCTCTACTGTCTCGTCGACCTCGACGAGGGACAGGACACGGGCACAGTACCGGTCGACATCGACGGGATCGAGGGTGAGTCGGTCTTCCTCATCACGGCCCGACAGGCCGCCGTTGGCGCGCTCGTCCACGAGCGCGAGGGCCCCTTCGACTCGACCGACCTCACGAAGCTCCGGGACTGGCTGCTCGCCCACCAGCAGGTCGTCGACGCCGCCGGTGACCGGTTTGGAACGCCCCTGCCGGTCCAGTTCGACACCGTCCTCGACGGCGACGACGAGGCGGTCGCCGCGTGGCTCGACCGGAACAGCGGGCAGGTGACAGACGCGTTCGGCGAGTTGGACGGCTGCTGGGAGTACCGTGTGACGCTGTCCTGGGACCCGACGGGCTTCGAAGCCGAACAGCGGACGACCGATGCCGAACTCTCGAGCATCGACCAGCGACTCGACCGGTCCGGCACCGGCACCCAGTTCCTGCTCGAGAAGAAGTACGACCAGCGACTGCGCGAGCTGGTCCGACAGCGAGAGACGGCGCTGAAGGAGATGCTCGTCGACCGGCTGAGCGCGGACGCCAGAGAGGTCACCGAGCGGCCGGTACAGTCCGACGCGGCCGCCTCCCTGGGGCTCGAACTCGACTCCGACGCCATCGGGCAGGTTGCCCTGTTGGCGCCGTCGACGGCGGAGTCGGCTCTCGGCTCGACACTCGACGACATCGCCGACACCCCCGGTGTCGACGTTCGGTTCACGGGCCCCTGGCCGCCCTACACGTTTGCCCCGGAGATCACCGATGACGGGTAGCGTTCGACCGCTCGCCGGCGACAGTGCCCGGCCGAGTACCGACAGACCGACCCATCACTCTACCCATGCAACCGACTCGAACTGAGGAACACGCGCTCGTCGAGTTGCTCGATGTCCTGCTCGAGAGAGGCGTCGTCATCCAGGCGGATATCGTCGTGACGGTCGCGGATATTCCACTCGTCGGGATCAGCCTGCGGGCCGCGATCGCCGGGATCGCGAAGATGTCCGAGTACGGGGGCCAGGCCTGGGTGGAACGGAGTTCACCGCCTGACGTGGGTCCTCAGGGGTCATAGGCGTTCTAGCCCCGGGGACGGCTGTTTGGCGGTGAGCCGGGCGCGTTTCCGTTCGGCCCGGCGGGGCTCAGCGTTCGTCTACGCCGGTGATTTCGAAGCGTGCACCGCCCGCCGAGCCCTCGGTCACCCGGACAGCCCAGCCGTGTGCCTTTGCCGTCTCACGGACGATGGCGAGACCGAATCCCGTCCCGTTCTCCGAGGTAGAGTGGCCCGGCTCGAACACACGCTCGCGCTCTGTCTCCGGGACCCCCGGGCCGTCGTCCTCGACGTAGAAGCCGTCCTCGAGTTCCCCGACGGTCACCGTGACGGTCTCGCCGCCGTGCTCGACGGCGTTACGGATGAGATTCTCGAACAGCTGTCGCAGGCGGCTCTCGTCGGCGCTGACGGTCCGGTCAGTCCCGACCCGGAGGGTCGCCTCGCCGGTCTCGACGGTTGCCCAACAGGCCTCGAGCAGGTCGGGGAGTGCAACCGGCTCCCGCTCGCCGGTTGTCTCACCCTCCCGTGCGAGTGTCAGGAGGTCGTCGATGAGTGTCTGGCTCCGGTCCAGCGCCTCGGCGGCGTCCTCGAGGTGGGCGATTTCGGTCTCCTCACGGGCCAACTCGACCCGCCCCTGGGCGACGTTCAGCGGGTTCCGCAGGTCGTGAGAGACGACGCCCGCGAACCGCTTGAGACGCTCGTTCTGGCGGGTTAGCTCCTGCTCGCGTTCCCGGAGCTGTTGGGTCTGTTCGACCTGCTCGAGCGCCGTCTCGATGCTGCCGGCGAGGAGCTTCCCGAGGGCCATATCGCGCTGGTCGAACCGCTCCGGGGTCGACGAGCAGGCGATCAGCAGCCCGTAGTCACCGACCGGCAGGTGGAGTTCACTCCGGACCGGGGAGTCGGGGTTGTAGGTGTCGGGGTCCTGGTGGACGTCGTCGACCGCCAGCGCCTCGCCTCGTTGGTAGACGCGCCAGGCGATACTACCCGGGCCCGAAAAGGTCGGGGGGTCGCCCACCAGCTCGCGGCCGGCGTCCGTTATCGCCACCGGGACGAGCGACCCCTCGCCATCGTTGCTCTCCTCGTAGAGGTGGAGGGCGTTCGCCTCGAGCCCGAGGACGTCCCGGACGGTTTCGACCCCGATCTCGGCGACCGCCTCCCGTGACGTGGCGGCCATCAGCTCCCGGGCTGTCCCGCTGAGCGCCTCGAGGCTGTGCTCGTACTCCTTGCGCTCGGTGATATCGCGAATAACACCGACTCGCTCGGTCCGGCCGTCCGCCCGTGTGATGTTGATCAGGCGGAGTTCGGCGGGGATAGCCCTCCCGTCGGCGGTGCTGAACACGTCCTCGACAATCTCGACAGTTTGCTCGCCCGCTCGGAGGTCCTCGCGGGCCTCCCGGGCGAGGGCGACCGTTTCCTCGTCGGCCCACTCCGTGATCGAGTCACCGATGAGGGTCGCACGGTCGACACCTTTTATCGACGCGTACGCGCTGTTGACGTAGACGAGGGTCTCGTCGTCATCGAGGACGTAGACGGCGTCGTCAAGTTCCTCGAAGATACTCTCGTAGCGCCGGAGCTCCCGCTCGCGCTCCTTTCGCTGGGCGATACCACGGAGGACACCGGTCGACCCCTTCACCGTCCCGTTCTCCTCGAGCAGGGTGATCCGTGCCTCGACCGGGACCGTGTCGCCGTCTGCGGTGTGGAGTCGTCCCTCGAACTCGTCGACGGTACGGTCACCGTCGAGCAACGCCCGGACCGCCGCCCGGCCTCGCTCGACCTCCTCCTCGCCGAGGATGAGCGAGGCGTGGCTCCCGAGCAGTCGCTCGCGGCTGTAGCCCGCCCACTCGACGAGCCGCTCGTTGACCGACGTCAGAACGCCATCCAGGTCCAGTGCGTAGACAGCGTCGCCGGCTGCCTCCAGGATGGCCTCGTTTCGCTCCAGACTACGACGGGAGCGGTACCGCTCGACGGCGTTCCGGACCCGGTTTGCGAGCACGTCGAACTGGCCGGTGCCGGTCCCCTTCTGGAGGTAGTCGGTCACGCCCGCCGAGATGGCCTCGCTGGCGAGTTCCTCGCTCCCACGGCCGGTGTAGAGAATAAACGGGAGGTTAGGGTGGGCCTCACGGACAGCTTCGAGGAACTCGAGGCCGTCCCGGTCGGTCATCTCGTAGTCGGAGACAACGGCGTCGAACGCGCCGTCCCGGAGCCGGGCGAGCCCGTCGGCGGCACTCGCCTCTGTCTCCACGCGAAACTGGCCCTCGTCGCGCTCGAGCACCGTCGAGACGATACCCGCAAACTCCGGGTCGTCGTCGACGTGGAGTACGCGGACCGGGTCAGCCATGCTATGCCTTACCTCTCAACCAGCAACTTAAATATTTACCACTAGCTTCTGGCTGACAGCCAACTCTTAGTACCGCGCCCTCCTTCGGGGCGCATATGACAACGAGTCTCACCGCCGAGATCGGGTCGAACACCGACGACCTGCTCGGGCTGGTCGAGCGCCTGGTCGAGACGCCGACCGTCACCGGCAACGAGAAGCCCGGCCAGGAGGTCGTCATCGAGTATCTCGAGTCGATGGGGCTCGAGCCCGACGTCTGGGTGCCCGAGGAGTCGGCGTTGGCGGACCACGAGGGGTACGCCCCGACGTCGGTCACCGCCGAGGTCGGCTTCGAGGGTCGCCCCAACGTCGCCGTCCGGGTCCCGGGCAGCGGTGACGGGCCGACCCTGACCGTCGGCGGCCACATCGACGTCGTCGACGTGACCGCGGACGAGTGGACACGGGACCCCTGGGAGCTGACACGGGAGGGGGATACGCTGTACGGCCGCGGCGTCGCGGACATGAAAGGCGGGCTGGCGGCCGTACTCTACACGGTCAAGACGGTTCTAGAGTCGGAGGTCGACCTCGCGGGGGACCTGATCGTCCAGAGCACCATCGAGGAGGAGGCGAGCGGGACCGGCGGCGCACTCGCGACCATCGAGCGTGGCTACCTCCCGGACGCGGCGGCGATCGCCGAGCCCTCCGATATCCCCAACATCACTGTCGCCAGCGCCGGCGTCATGTACTTCGAGGTGACGGTGCCGGGCGTGAGCGCCCACGCGGCGTGGGGTCACGAAGGCGACAACGCCATCGGGAACGCCACACTCGTCTACCAGGCCCTCGAGGACCTCGACCGCGACCGAAAGGACCGCATCGACTTCGAGCCCGCGTACCGTGCCAACCCGGGGCTGGAGGGGAACGTGACCAACATCAATATCGGCCGGATCGAGGCCGGCGACTGGCCCTCGACGCTGCCCAGCCGCGCGACGATGTACGGCCGCGTCGGGTGGCCACCCGGGGAGAGCCGCGAGGCGGTCCGGGCACAGATCGAGGCTGCTGTCGCCGAGGCCGCCAACCACGAGGACTGGGAGGTCGACGCGGAGCCGGCCGTGGAGTGGGTCGGCTGGCAGGCAGCCCCCCACTGGACGGACAGCGACTCGACGATCGCCCAACTCGCGATGGAGACTGCCGAGGGTGTCACAGGCAAGACAGGTGCGTTCACCGGCGGGAACGGCGGCATGGACGAGCGATTCTACAAGCGCTACTACGACGTCCCTTCGGTCTCGATCGGCCCCACACCACACAACATCCACGGCGCCGACGAACACACCTCGGTCGCGTCACTCGTCGAGACCTCACGGACGTACGCCCGGGTCATCACCGAGTACTGCGGCGTCGCGGACTGAACGCGTCACCAGCTATCGGCCAAACAGCCCGAACAGCCGGTCATCGTGGTCGGGCGTGTACCACGTCGGGGCGTGCTCACACGCTGTGCGCACCCCGTCTACCACACACCCTCCCGATTACCGGTCGAACAGCCCGAACAGCCGGTAATCGTGGTCGGGCGTGTACCGCCTGAACGAGAGGCTGTTCGCCAGCACAGAGACACTGGAGGCGGCCATCGCCACCGCCGCGAGCACCGGCTGGAGCAGCCCCAGCGAGGCAAGCGGGATCATCGCCGTGTTGTAGCCAAGCGCCCAGAAGAGGTTCTGCTTGATCTTCGAGAGCGTCCCCTCGGAGACGCGGATCGCCTTCAGCACGTCCGCGGGGTCGTCACGCATCAGGGTGACATCGGCGGCCTCGATGGCAACGTCGGTGCCACTACCGAGCGCCGCGCCGACGAAGGCGGCCGCAAGCGCCGGCGCGTCGTTGACACCGTCGCCGACCATCATCGCCCCGCCACCGTCGGCCTCGATCCGCTCGACCGCGTCGGCTTTCTCGTCGGGCAACACCCCTGCCTTCACCTTCCCGGCGTCGACCCCGACCTCCTCGGCGACCGCCCGGGCGGTGCGCTCGTTGTCGCCGGTGATCATCCAGACCTCCCGGCCCCGCTCCTGGAGACTCTCGACGGCGTCGGCGGCACCCTCCTTGACCGTATCGGCGTCCGCGACCACGCCCACGACCTGTCCGTCGAGCGCGACGAGCATCGCCGTCTTGCCCTCCCGCTCGAGCCGGTCCATCGCCTCCTCGGCGGGCGCGGTGTCGACCCCCTCGTCGGCCAGGAGCTTCCGGTTGCCGACGAGTATCTCGCCGCTGCTCGTCGTTGCCCGGACGCCGTGCCCGGGGACGCTCTCGAACTCCGCCGGTGGTTCGGGCTCGACCCCGCGCTCGCGGGCGCCCTCGACGACCGCCTCGGCCAGCGGGTGCTCGCTGTTCAACTCCGCGCTCGCGGCCAGTTCGAGGACGGTGTCCTCGGTTATCTCGCGCCGTAGACGCCCACCGTCGGGGGCCGCCTCGTCACGGGCCTCCCGGCCACCGTCGGCGGCAGCACCGGGGACGGCGACGACGTCGGTCAGCTCCATCTCCCCCTCGGTGAGCGTCCCGGTCTTGTCGAAGACGACAGTGTCGACGTCCCGGACCCGCTCCAGGATGTCACCGCCCCGGAAGAGCACGCCGTTGCGCGCCCCGATGGCCGTCCCGACCATCGTCGCCGCGGGCGTCGCCAGCCCCAGCGCGCAGGGACAGGCGATCAACACGGCGCTGGCGAAGACGACGACCGCGAACTCGAAGACACCGACGGCGGTGGGCCCACCGGCTGCCAGCCCCCACAGCGGGAGCGCGCCGACGAGGCCGGCGAGCGTCTCGGGGAACAGAAACCAGGCGGCCCCCCAGAGCGCCGCGTTGAGGATCACCGCGGGGACGAAGTACGCGGAGATCCGGTCGGCGACGGACTGGATCTCCGGCTGGCGGGACTGGGCCTCCCGCACCCGGGCGACGATCTGCTGGATCGCGGTCTCCGCACCGACCTTCGTCGCCTCCACGACGAGGACACCGTTCTCGTTGACCGTCGACCCGATCACCTCCTCGCCCGTCTCCTTCTCCACGGGGACGGACTCGCCGGTGACCATCGACTCGTCGACCGCCGAGGAGCCCTCGACGACCACACTGTCGGTGGGTATCTTCTCGCCGGGGCGGACCTTCAGCCGGTCCCCGACCGTCACGTCCGAGAGGGGAACCTCCTCCTCGGCCCCATCCTCCTGGACCCGGGTGGCGGTGTCGGCCTCCAGTTGCAGTAGCTCCCGGACCGCGTCGGCGGCCTGACCCTTCGAGCGGGCCTCCAGATAGTTCCCCAGTGTAATGAACGTGAGGATGAGGGCCGCGGTGTCGAAGTACAGCCCCTCGCCGGGGAGTCCGAGCAGCCGAGCGACACTGTAGACGTAGGCCGTCGAGGAGCCGAGTGCGATCAGGACGTCCATGTTCGCCGTGCGATTGCGAACGAGTGCAGTCCAGGCGTTCTCGTAGAACTCCCGGCCGAGCACGACCTGGACGGGTGTCGCGAGCAGGAAGGCGACCCAGCCGGTGTCGACCCCGAAAACCGCCTCGGGCAGGAACCCCGGCGCGAGCAGGTGGGCCGCGAGCATCGCCAGCAGCGGCGTCGAGAGGGCGGCGCCAAAGAGTGTGAGCCGGCGCTGGCGGCTGGTTTCGGCCTCGCGGGCCGCCTGCCGGCGGTCGTCCCCGCTCGGCTCGTCCGTGTCGTCGTCGTCGTCGCGCTCACCCTCGCGAACCGGGGCGTAGCCGGCGTCCTCGATAGCGGCGTAGATGTCGGTGAGGGTGGCGTCGGCGGGGTTGTATCTCACGCGGGCCTCGTCGGTCGCGAAGTTGACGCCGGCCTCGACGACACCCGGCGTCTCGCGCAGGCGGTCGTCGATGGTCTCCGCACAGTTCGCACACGACATATCGGTGACACCGACGGGAACGGTCTCGGCGGCCGCCCCGTAGCCCGCCTCGTCGACACCCTCGTAGACCGCGGCGAGTGAGACCGCCTCGGGGTCGTACTCGACGGTGGCCTCGTCGGTGGCGTAGTTTGCCGTCACCGCCTCGACGCCATCGAGCGCCCCGACCGTCTCCTCGATGGTCGACGCACAGTTGGCACAGCTCATGCCCTGGAGCTCCAGGCGGGCGGTTCTCGTGCTCATCACTGTACAGTAGGGGCCCCTCGTTCATGCGGTTTGTCGTTCAGAATCCGGTGTGAAAGTCGTCGCTCGGCTTTGTTTCCAAAGCGGGTCGGAAAATGTGGGTCGAGTCACGCCCCGTCCTGCAGCCGCTCGTACCGGTCGACGAAGGACGCCTGACAGTTCTCACAGCAGAAGTGGTGTAACTCACCGTCGAGGGTGACAGACTCCCCCTCACGGGTGACGGTGTTGCCACACTCCTCACAGGCCGGCGCGAGTTCCGACCCGCCAAGCCGCGGCGCCCACGACTCATCGGCCAGCGGGCGTATGTCATAGTCGCGCACGTCGGCAGGGTCGACCCACTCGGTCGGGGCGCTATCGCTGTCGGTTACGGTGGCGACACAGACCAGCCGGTCGTCGGCCGTCCGGAGGACACGCTCTACCGCGTCCACAGCCACCAGCGCCCGCTGGAGCGCCGGTCCTCGGCCGGGGGTCGCCTCGACCGTGAGGAGCACACGGGAGCCACCCTCCAGCAGTTCCCGGTCGATATCGAGGGTGAACCGCCGGACCAGCCCGGTCTCGCGGAGCCGGTCGACCCGGTCGGAGACCGCCGGCGCCGACAGGTCCACCGTCTCGGCGATCTCGCTGTACGGCCGGCGCGCGTCCGCGAGCAGTAGCCGGAGGATCTCGCGGTCGGTGTCATCAAGACCCCGCATACCGGCCCCACGAGCGGCGGGTAAAAACGGGTTCCGGCGGGGGACAGGCGGCCACGACTACGGTGCGGCGGCGTCCTCGGTGGCCCCGGCGGCCTCGACCCGGATCGCTTCGGCGACACGCTGTGGTAGCGCGGTGGTCTCGCCGTCGGGGAGGCTGACAGTCACCATCCCGATCGGGGCGACCTCGGCGACGGTCAGGACCGTGCCGGGCGTGATACCCGCACCCTGCAGATACGCCAGGCCGTCCGGGTCGCGGTCCCGGACCCGCCTGACGACGACACGGTCGTCCTCCTCGAAGTCGGCGAGGGTCGCCCCCTCGGTGTCGTCCATCGGGTCCAGGGCGTCGTTGGGGATCGGGTCGCCGTGGGGGTCGACATCGGGGTCGTCGAGGACGTCGGCCACCCGTCGCTCGAACTCCTCGCTGATGTGGTGTTCGAGCCGGTCGGCCTCGTCGTGGACCTCCGCCCAGCTGTAGCCCAGCCGCTCGGCGAGGTAGGTCTCGATGAGACGGTGGTGCCGGACGACCTCGAGCGCGACCGTCTCGCCCTCGGTCGTGAGCGTCACCCCTTTGTACTTCTCGCGCTCGACCAGCTCCCGGTCGGCGAGTTTCTCCATCATACTGGTCGCGGTCGGCGGCGTAACCGCCAGCGTGTCGGCGATCTCGGAGGTCGAGACCGGGTCGGCCCCGCCGCGCTGGAGGTCGTAGATGACCTTCAGGTAGTCCTCCATCTCGGGGCTCAGCATACCCTGATGTAGGCGAACCCGAAATAAAAACCCCTGGCACGAAGACGAGACGGGGGCGACGGTCTCGCCGACCGAAGCGGCGGTTACAGCTCTTCCGGGGGCGGTCGTCAGTCGGCCGCGTCGGCCTCCTCGACATCGACACCCTCGGTGTGAGCGAGGAGGCTACAGACGTCGGCGTCGGCGTCGAAACAGTCCGGACACTGTGGCTGGCGGTCGATGATCGTGTCGAGGCGCTCGGCGACGGTCTCGTCGATCACCGGCTCGAGCTGGCGTGCCTCGCCCCGAAAGTCCTCCACCTCAAGCACCTCGAGCAGGAACCGCTCGATGATGCAGTAGTTCTGGAGCGCGTCCCGGGCCCGCCTGATCCCCTCCTCGGTCAGGTCGACACCTTTGTACTTCTCGTGGGCACAGAGCCCCTGGGTTTCGAGTTTGCCGATCATCTCGTTGGCACTCGCCGGGCTCACGTCCAGCATATCCGCGACCGCGCCGGTCGAGGCTGGCCCGTCCTCCATCTCCTGCACCAGGTAGATGGCCTTTAGATACTGGTCGGCGCTGTTCATGCCGACCGGTCCTCCATGAGCCGGGTCACTTCCTCGACGCCCGCCTCCTCCTCGCGCTGGATAGCCCGCAGCTCCGAGAGCAGGCGGTCACGCTCGATAGTGAAGGTCGCCTCCGAGTGACTGACCGCCTCGATCAGGTCCTCGTAGAACTTGTAGGCGGTCTCCTCGTTACAGAGCTGGTCGTAGAGGACGCCGTCGAAGTCCTCGTCGGACTCGTAGCGGGCCTCGACGAGTTGGTTGACCTCGTCGAAGGCGACGGTGTCGGCCTCCAGTTCGGCGACCAGTTCGCCGAGCCGGTCACGGTGGGTCGCAGACTCCGCGGCCGCCTCCCGAAGAAACGCCCGCACCTCGTCGTCCAGGTCCCCCGTGTTGGCGTGTTTGGCCGCCCTGGCCTCGACCACCTCCTCCAGGACGAGCCCAATCTGGAGCAACCGGGCGAGCTGGTGGTCGGAGTCCACCGCCTGGACGCTCATTGCCACCCCCTGTTTCTGCGTGTGACGGGTCTCAGCAGTTGCATGCCTACGGCTCCGGGATACGCGGACTTAAGCGGTTCCCCGCGTGTCCAACAGCAACGGTTCGAGGCGGCCGAACGCTGCTGGTGGGCCGCTACCGCAGTCGCTCGGCGACGCGACGCTCTAGGTCCTCGCTGAGCTCGTCGACCTCGACCTCCTCGAGGACGGGGACGAAAAAGCCCTCGACGAGCATGTTCGTCGCCGTCTGCTCCGGGATCGTCCGGGAGGTCATGTAGAAGAGGTCCTCCTGGTCGACCTGGCCCACGGTCGCCGAGTGACTGGCCTCCGTGTCGTGGTTGTTGATGATCAGCTTCGGGGAGGCGTCGGCCTCACTGTCGTCGGACAGCATGAGGGTGTTCTCCCGCTGGTAGGAGTTGGTGTCCCAGGCCTCCTGCCCGACGTCCTGCACCCCCTCGTAGACCGAGCGGGCGCTGTCGTCGAGCACGCCACGAGTGATGAGGTCCGCGGTGGTGTGCTCGTTCTCGTGCCAGATCCGGCTGGCGATATCGAAGTGCTGGTCGCCGTGTCCGAAGAAGGCGCCGACGATCTTCGACTCCGAGGACGCCCCAACCAGTCGCGTCTCCACGGAGGACTTGGTCAGCCGGGAACCGAGGTTCCCCTCGATCCAGTTGACCGTCCCGTAGGTGTGGGCGTGACCCCGCTTTACCTGGTAGTTGTAGGTCTCCTCCGAGAGGTCCTGTAGCGTGCCGTACTGGACGTTGGCGTTCTCGCCGGCGGTCGCCTCGACGACGCCGCTGTAGTAGCGTTCGCCGTCGGCCGCCTCGCCCGTCGACTGCCGTTCGAGGATCGTCACCGAGGCGTTGTCCTCGGCGACTACCAGCGTGTAGTTGAACAGGGCCCGGGAGTTCATCCGGGTCCGGATCGTCACCTCGTCGGCGACGACGCCCTCGGGGACGTAGACGACTGTCCCCGCCGAGAACAGCGCCGTCGACAGCGCCGTCAGGTAGTCCCGCTGCGGGTCGACGACGTTGCCGAACTGTTCCTCGATGAGGTCGCCGTGCTCCTCGAGCGCGTCCGCCCAGGCCAACACGTCGACACCGTCCACGTCGACGCGGTCCTTCTCCTGGGCGAACTCCAGGGGGTCGACGAAGCGTTCGTACTCGAGTGCGTCGAGGTTGGTCCAGTCCCGGCCGGGTGTCCGGATGACGTCGGGCATGTCCAGATCCTCGAGCGCCTCAAGCGCCTCGAGCCGTGTCTCCAGCAACCACTCGGGTTCGTCGAGCTGGTCGCTTATCTCCGTTACCTGCTCCTCTGTGAGGTTCGCGTGTACCTGCGTACTCATGTGGATACTCCGGAGGGGGTTATCCGAGCGAGCCCTCCATCTCGAGTTCAATGAGGCGGTTCATTTCGACTGCGTACTCGATTGGGAGTTCCTCCGTGAGCGGCTCGATAAAGCCGGCGACGATCATCTGCTTTGCGTCGTCGTCGTCCAGTCCACGGGACTGGAGGTAGAAGACGTCCTCGTCGCCGATCTTGCCGACAGTCGCCTCGTGGGCCACGTCGACGTTCTGCTCCTGGATCTCCATGTACGGCATCGTGTCGGAGGTGGACTCGTTGTCGAACATCAGCGCGTCACACTCGACACTCGTCGAGGCGTCCTCGGCGCCGTCGGCCATGTGGACGAGCCCGCGGTAGTTCGTCCGGCCGCCGTCCTTGGAGATGGACTTGGACTCGATCGTGGACTTCGTGTCCGGGGCGTTGTGGTAGACCTTCGCGCCGGTGTCGATGTTCTGTCCTTCGCCAGCCATGGCGATAGTGATGTGATTGTCCGTCGCGCCCGGCCCCTTGAGGACCGTCGAGGGGTACAGCATCGTGGCCTTCGAGCCCATCGACCCGGAGACCCACTCCATCGTCGCGTCCTGCTCGGCGATGGCGCGCTTGGTGTTGAGGTTGTAGGTGTTCTTCGACCAGTTCTGGACCGTCGAGTACTGGACGTGTGCACCCTCCTTGACGAACACCTCGACGCCGCCGGAGTGGAGGTTGAACTCCGAGTACTTCGGGGCGGAACAGCCCTCGATGTAGTGGACCTCGGAGTTCTCCTCGGCGATGATCAGCGTGTGCTCGAACTGCCCCATCCCGTCGGAGTTCATCCGGAAGTACGCCTGCACCGGCATGTCGACGGTGGTGTCCTCGGGGACGTAGACGAAGGAGCCACCGGACCAGATGGCGCCGTGCAGCGCCGCGAACTTGTTGTCGCTCGGGGGGACGGCCTTCGTCATGAAGTACTCCTTGAGTATGTCCTCGTGGTCCTGGACCGCCTGGTCCATGTCACAGAAGACAACACCCTTGTCCTCCCAGCGTTCCTGCATGTTCTGGTAGACAATCTCCGACTCGTACTGGGCACCCACACCCGAGAGGGCGTTCTTCTCGGCTTCCGGGATCCCAAGCTTGTCGAAGGTGTCCTGGATCTCCTCGGGGAGGTCGTTCCAGTCGTCCACGCCACCGCGGGTGTCGATGTCCGGGCGGATGTAGGGGACGATCTCGTCGACCTTTACCTCCGAGAGGTCCGGCGCGCCCGGCCAGTCGTCTGGCATCGGCATCTGCTGGAACTGCTCGAGTGCGCGCAGACGGCGCTGGAGCATCCACTCCGGCTCGTCCTTGTCCTCGGAGATGACCCGGATCGTCTCCTCGGTCAGCCCCTTCTCGGCCTCGAATGCCGAGTTCTCCTCTTTCTTGAACTCGAATCGCTTCTCGGTGTCCGTCTCCTGAAGATCTTCTGAACTCATAGTGTGTTGATAGTAGTCGTTGTCAGGTCGTTCATGCGGCCTCGACGGCTTCCTCGCGGACCCAGTCGTACCCCTGGTCCTCGAGCTTCTTTGCGAGCTCCGGGCCGCCGCTCGTCGCGACCTGCCCGTCGAGCATGATGTGGACGTGGTCGGGTTCGACGTAGTCGAGGATCCGCTGGTAGTGGGTGATCTGGAGGATCCCGGCGCTCTGTTCCTCACGGAGCGCGTTGATCCCGTTCGAGACGTCCTGGAGCCGGTCGATGTCCAGCCCCGAGTCGATCTCGTCGAGGACGGCGATCTCGGGCTCCAGCACTGCGGCCTGGAGCACCTCGTTTTGCTTCTTCTCACCGCCCGAAAAGCCCGCGTTCAGGTACCGGCTCGCAAAGGACTCGTCCATGTCCAGTTGCTCCATCTTCTCCTGGAGGATCGTCTGGAACTCGGCGACGCCGACCTCGCCCTCGTCGGCGGGGCCCTCCATCGGGGAACTCTCGTAGCCGGCGGCGTCCTCGTTGGTGGCCTCGGCGGTCTCTTCGTCCTCGTCGTCGTCCTCAAACAGCTCCTCACGCTCGTCGAGTTTGGCGTTCAGCGCCGTCCGGAGGAAGTTCACCATCGTCACGCCCTCGATCTCCGCCGGATACTGGAATCCGAGGAAGATACCGAGCGCGGCCCGCTCGTTCGGCTCGAGGTCGAGTAGGTCCCACGAGAGGTCGTCCTCGTCGGCCCCCGCCGCGTCGTCGAACTCGTCGCCATCGAGATGAAGCCGGATCGCCCCGTCGGTCACCTCGTACTCGGGATGGCCGGCGATCACGTTCGCCAGCGTCGACTTCCCGCTCCCGTTGGGACCCATCAGGGCGTGGATCTCGTTGCTCCCGACCTCCAGGTCGACGCCACGGAGGATCGTTTCACCGCCCTCTTCGGCGACTTCCGCGTGCAGATTGTCTATCTCGAGTGTTGCCATAGCTTGTTAGATCAATCGAAAAGTGGGGCGTCTTACGCATAATACTTTCGCACTCCCAGGGCGAAGTTCTGAAAGCCCGAACTTTGTTTTCGGTTCCCAAAATCACGCCGGGCGGTGACCGCCACACAGGCCCCTACATGAACGAGCCGAGACCGGTCTGCTCCTGGCCGGTCTTGACCTCCTCCCAGGAGATGTCGAGTGCCTCGATGATCCGCTCGATCGGCCCCTTGAGGGTCTTGTCGAGCATCTTGTCCCAGTCGACCTCGAACTCCTCGGGGACCTGGTCGGGGTACTCGAAGCAGATGACGTCGGGGTCCCGGCGGAAGGCGCCGTACACCGGGTCCGTCGACGGGTCCAGCCCCTCCTCGGCCTCGATACGCTCGAGGAAATCGGAGTGAACGCGGTCGAGATACAGCCGCTTTGGCTTCGAGCCACGCTGGAAGTTCGTCCCCAGCACCGCGTTCGCGTACTTCGCGCCCCTGACCTGTGCGGTGTCGGTGTCGTAGTTGTCCAGGCGCTTGCCGATCCCGCCCGGGATACCCACGTCGTCGAGACTCACGTTCCCCGCCCGAAAGTCCTGGATCACGTCGTGGAGGTAGGACTTGACAGTCTCGGGCTCTTCACCCATCACGATCATGTCGATGACCTCCTTCTGGACCTCCTTCGTGATCGGCGCGATGTCCGAGCGCTGGTACTCAAAGCCCGTGATGTCGATGTCGTCGACGTCTTTCCCCTCCTTCCAGACGATGTGGCCGGCGTATCGCTTCTTCTTGCCCGCCTGGAAAAAGCGCCGGTAGAGCTTCTCGAACTCGATCTCGAAGCGGTGACCCTCGGCGTTTAGCCGCTCGAGGGCGAACTCGTCGTACCGGTCGTTGATGTACTCCTCCAGGTCGAACGACTGCTCGATGGCCTCCTCCTCCGAAATTTCATTCCCGAGCTCTAACATGACTGAGTCGGTATCTCCATACACCACTTTCTTGTCACGTTCGGCCGCAGCAGTCTCGGTAAACTCGATCACCTCACGACCCGTTGCAGTGACCGCAGCTCCCATCTCCTTGTCGTACAGCCGGAACCGATCCCAGCCCAAAACGCCGTACAGAGAGTTCATAATTACCTTGACAGCTTGCTGCTGCCGGTCGTACTGCTCGTAGGCAGGCTCGTCGGGGTCGTGGTCGTCACGGAGTGACTTCTTCTCGTCGCGTTCGGCCAGCAGTTCGTCGACCATCTCCCGGATGGCGCCGTCGGGCTGCTTCCGGAAGTGGGTCCCATTGGGCGCACGGTAGGTCTCGCCGTCGTAGCGCTCGGGGTCGACTTTCGTCTCCGGGCTGGCGTTCGTCGTCACCATGCACATCGGGTACAGACTCTTGAGATCCAGTACAGTGATGTTTTCCCGGACGCCCGTGATCGGGTCGAAGACCGCACCACCCTCGTAGTCCTCGCTGTCCTGTTGCCCCTTCGAGGGGAGTGCGTACTCGTCGTGGAGCTTGTGAAGGACGTACATGTCGACGGCGTCGCCGGGGGTCGTGGCGTCCTCGAGTTTGCAGCCGACGAACTGGCGGACCTCGTTCCAGAAGGTGACGATATCCTGGTCGCGGTCGAGTTCGACACACAGCTCCACGTCTCGGAGGTTGTACTCGAGGAGGCGCTCGGGCTCCTGCTCCCAGAGGTCGCCGATATCACCGGCGTACCGCTCCTTGCCAACACCGAGTTCCCGCTCGCCGACGTCGTCGAGCCTGTAGGAGTCGAGCTCCGTGAACTTCGTTCGCTGGTAGGCGTAGAGGAGGTCGAAAACGACTCGACCCTTCACATCGGGGCCCCGCCAGTCCGAGCGCCACACCTCGTCGACCCGGGAGAGGCGGTCGTACGAGAGGTCGTGGTCGGTGTCCCCACGGTCCGCGAGCACGTCCAGCCGGTCGATGAGGTAGGGGGCGTCGAAGTCGGTGAAGTTCCACCCCGTCATGACGTCGGGGTCCGTGCCGTCCAGGTAGTTCAGGAAGGAGCCGAGCATCGCCTCCTCGGTCTCGAAGCTCCGGACATCCGTCTCGAAGTCGCCCTCGAGCGGGTCGTAGCCGTCCAGCACCTCGGGCCCGTCGACGCCGTCGGGCGGCTGGTAGAGCCAGACGATGTACTCGTCGTCGTAGGAGTCGTGGGAGGTGAGACAGATGACCGGTTCCTCGCCGTCCTCGGGGAACCCCGAGCGGTCGTCGACCTCGATGTCGAAGGTGTTGACGCGTGGCTCGGCGTCCACCTCGACGGGCTGGACCTCCGCGTGGTGGACCCGAAGCCGGTCGCCGTCCTCGCGGCAGGGGACCCTGACACCGCTGGTGATGTCCTTGTCGATCAGAAACCGGTTTGGAAAGAGGATATCCGCCTCGTAGTGGTCGAAGTCGTCGCGCAGTTGGCCGACGTCCCGCGGGGTCTGGCCGAAGATCTTGACCAGCTTTGCCCCGCGGATAGACTCGTGGGGCTCACCGTCGTTGCCCTCGTACTCCCAGCCGGTGATACGGTCGTACTGCCGGAGTTCCCCCTCGGTGACCGAGTCGACCGGCGCGTAGAAATACGGGCGAAACTCCTCGACCTGGACGTGGACCGGCTCCCGGTCGGCCGTCCGGCCAAAGACGTGCACCACGGGATACTCGTCGTCGCCGCGGCCCGCGATAGTGTAGTCGACCTGTGTGACCGCGAACGCCACAGTCCCGTCGGCGTCGGGATAGCGGTGCTCTGCGGTGTCGACCAGGTCGGCGTCGGTCCCCCCGTTCCCGGCGACGGCCTCGGCCTCGGCGGTCGGCCGCTCGCCGTCCTCCCACGACGTGAGGTCGGACTGGTCCATCGGTACACCCTGTTTGCGTGCCCGGATTAAAATCCCCGCGGTACCCCGTCCGGCTGGCGTGGGGGGCACCCAGACCCGGGACCGAACGGTCTATACCCACCCGCAGCAAACCCGCGCTCGTGTCGGACGACGACGGAGCCGAGGCCGGGGAGGAGGACACGCCGGGCGACTGGCGGGCACTCGAGGAGCGGTACAAGCCCGACTCCGAGCCCGAGGAGTTCGACCCGATGGAGCTCGGCCCGGACATCCCGGAGGCGCCGGACATGACCGAGGTGGACGCCAGCTCCGAGGTCCAGTACCGCTTCTGGGCGCTGGTGATGGTGTTCAACGTTGCACTCCTGGTGACGAGCCTTGGCGTGCTGTTTGTCGCCTTCCAGGGCGCGTTGGAACTCGGCGGGCAACTGACCATCGCCGGGCTCCTCCTCTTTGCCTTTGGGTACTACCGCTACCGGCAGACAAAGGCCGCCCTCGCCGAGAGCGGTGACGAGTCCCCCGCCGACGGGGACGGCGCCGGTGGGTCCGGCGGCGAAACCGGGGACGACGGGACAGCCGACCGGAACGGCTAACAGCGGCTGGCCGTTATCCCAGGTATGCGGACTGTCGAGGACGACGCCGGTGACCGGTATATCCTGCTCAAGGAGTCAGACGAGGCGAGCCTCGTCCGGGACCCCGAGTCGGGGGACCGTCGACACGTCCCCAACGAGACGCTGGAGCCGGTCACCGGGGAGTCGCCCCTGGTGACCGCCGCCGGCGCGGTTTCCCGGCCGGTCCAGACCGTGCTGACGGCTATCCCGGACGAGCGGGCGCTCGGTCTCCTTGTAGAACTCGACGAACGAGGGCCACTCGGCGTTCGCGCACTGCTCGAGTACGACCTCTGTGAGAGTGACCTGCACGGCCTGCTGGCGGAGTTCCGGGCGGCCGGGCTCGTGACCGAGGCCGAGGTCGGGGGCGAGCGTGGCTACGCGACGACTGAGCGGGCCAGCAAGGGGCTGGCTCGCATGCGCGACTAGTCGTCGGCCTCGGCGAGCAGGTCGGCGTCGACCGAGGCTGTGCGTTCGACCGTCGAGCGGTTGCTCCGTGGGTCCGTTCGGACACGCACGAGGTCGTCGGCGGCCGCGACGAGCTCCTCGTCGTGGCTGACGACCAGGATCTGCTCGACACCGTGGTCGCGCATCGCGCCGACCAGCTCGACGAGCTGGGAGACGTGCCCCGAGTCCAGGAAGACTGTCGGCTCGTCGAGCACCAGCGGCGGCATCGGCGCGGCCCCCTCGATCCCCTCCGCGAGCAGTCGGTAGATCGCACACCGCAGACTGAGGTTGAACAGCGCCCGCTCCCCGCCGGAGAGCTGGTCCGGGGCGAGCGTCTCGCCGTCCTTCTGGTAGACTGTCAGCTCGTAGTCCGCGTCCAGTTCGATCCGCGAGTAGGTGTCGTTCTCGTACACCAGGTCGAAGGTCTCGTTGAGCATCCGCTCCAGGGTCTCGACGTTACGACGGCGCAACTGCGCACGCAACCGGGCGTACATCTCCTCTAGCTGTTCGGCCTCCCCGTACACCGAGTCCAGCCGCTCGACGGTCGCGGCCAGCTCCTCACGCCGGTCGCGCAACGAGTGCAGCTCGTCGAGTTCCGCCTCGACACCCCCGACCGCCTCGTTCAGTTCGTCCCGTCGCTCGCGGAGCGTCTCGAGCTTCGGATCGACCTTCTCGAGGTAGTCCTCTGCTCGCTCCTTCTCCTCGCGAGCCTCCTCGACCCGCGTCTCGTTGAACTCCTCGCGCAGGTCCTCGCGGCGCTCACGCTTCTCGGCGAGTCGCTCCCGCCGTTCCTCGTTCAGCTCGGCCTTCTGTGCGCGCTGGTCGCGGTAGTCCTCGATACGGTCCGCCAGGTCCGCGGCGGTCTCGGCGGTCTCCGCGAGCCGCTCCAGGCGCTCGCCCCGCTCGGTCAGTTCGGCCTTCTCCCTGTTGCACTCGGCGACCTTCTCCCGACAGGCTGTGGCCTCCTGCCGGGCCTCGGCGGCCGCCTCGCGTCGCTCCGCGGCCTCGGTCTCCAGCTCGTCGGCGCTCTCGCGCTTGCGGTCGGCCTCGGCGGCTTTCTCCTGTAGCCGGTCTCGCCTTTGCTCGATGAGCTGTTTGGCGTTTTCGCGTTCGGTCTCCAGCCGCCGAAGCTCGCTTGCACGCTCCTCGAGCCGTTCGGCCCGGTCGAGCCTCTCGGCACAGTCGGACTCCCGGTCCCCGAGGGTCTCCAACTCGGCCTCGAGCTCGGCGACCCGCTCGCGGCGCTCGTCGAGCGCCTCGACGTGGGGCGAATCCTCGACCGGCTGGCCACACTCCGGGCACTTGCCGGCCGCACGGAGCTGTTCGGCCTCTGCGAGGCGTTCCTCGGCGTTTGTGAGCGTCTCCTCGGTCGCCGCCCGCTCCTCGCGAACCGCCGAGAGTTCGGCCGCGACGGACTCACGCAACTCCGCGGCACCGTCGGGGCCAACAGGCGCATCCCCGAAGGCGTCGCGGTGGGTCTCGGCCTCGGCCGCGAGCTCCGCAACCTCGGCACGTTTCTCCTCGAGCAGGGCCTCGCCCTCCTCGACCTCCGATTCTAGACCGTCCGCCGCGTTGCGCCGCTGTTCGACC
The DNA here is from genome assembly GCA_028275005.1 of Salinirussus sp. Classification (GTDB taxonomy): domain Archaea; phylum Halobacteriota; class Halobacteria; order Halobacteriales; family Haloarculaceae; genus Salinirussus. Next base: position 21,928 of record JAQCNN010000069.1, on the reverse strand, counting down.
TCGGCTTCGAGCTCCGTGGCCCGCTCTTCGAGGGACTCCGCCTCGGTGTCGTGCTGGCGTTTCTCCGCGCTCAGTTCGGTGATCCGTTCGGTGAGCGTCTCGACCTCCGCCTCGAGCGCTGTAACCCGCTCGCGGACCTGCTCGGGCTCGGCCGCCTCGAAGCCGGTGTCGGCGAGCAGGCCGTCACGGGTGTCCCGGGCGTCGGCGAGCCGCTCACGGGTCTCCGCTAGTTCCTCGGCGAGCCCCTCCCGTTCCCGTTCGGTGGTCTCGATACGCTCCTGGAGGGCCTCGATATCCCCCTCGACCTCGGCCAGTTCGGCCTGTCGCTCGCGGTACTCCTCCAGGACGCCCTCGGCGTCGGCGAGGGTCTCCGTCGCCTGCTCGCGGTTCGTCTCGAACCGGTCGACCTCCGCTGTGACCTCGGACCGCTCCGTACGGAGCTCGTTCAGACGGGCGTGCAGCCCCTCCTCGTCCTTCTCCTCGAGCTGGGAGTCGACCTGTGAGAGCGCACCCTGCTTGTCGTCACGGACGTGTTTGACGCCGAGCCGGGCCTCGCTCGCGCGCTCGCGGTACTCCTCGAGTTTGCCAAGCTGGAGGAGGTCATCGAGGATGTCCTGTCGCTCGCCGGGCGAGGCGTTGATCAGCTTGTTCACCTCCCCCTGCCGGACGTACGCGCAGTTGACGAACGCCTCGTGGTCCATCCGGAGGAGTTCGGTCACCCGGGCGCGCACATCCCGAGCCCCCTCGTAGGTGGCCTCAGGCCCCGTCAGGACACACTCGACGGTCGTCGCCCGCTCGTCACGCACTCGGACCCGTCGTTTGACGTGGTAGTCCCCGCCGGCGTGGGTGAACCACAGCTCGACAGTCGCCTCCTCGGCGCCGATAGTGACCACCTCGTCGAGGGTCCGCTCCAGCGCCTTTGCGCCGTAGAGCGCGAAAAAGCACGCCTCGAGCAGCGAGGATTTGCCGCTGCCGTTGAGCCCGTGGATGACCGAGACACCGGGCTCCAGCCCCAGGTCCGCCTCCTCGAAGCACTTGAACCCCTCCAGGTGGACCCGGTCGAATCTCACAGGTAGTCCTCCATCGTGACCTGGCTGTCCGTCTCCCCCGCCTCCGTGTCGGGGTCACCGCCGGGCGCCGGGTCGGTTTCGGCGTTCCCCCTACCGCCGTCCGTCGACGCCGGCGTACCTTCGTCCTCGGCGGCCCCCGCCGCCTCGTCGTCGGCCGGCCGGAAGGCGTCGGTCTCGCCGTCCTCGAGCAGCTCCTGGACCCGGCGCTCGACCTCCCCGGCGACGTTCGAGTCGGCGACCTTGCTCGCCCGCACCGTCTCGTCGACCTCACGGGCGACCGGGCTCAGCCCGAGCTCGCGGACCCGCTCGCGGACTGCCTCGTCCGGGTCGGCAAAGCTCACCTCGACGTCGTGCTCGTCGGCGAGTTCCCGGCGGTCGGTCACCCGGGTCGTGAGTGCGCCCGCCTCGGCGGCCGCCTCCTCGACCGTCGCGGGTGTGACCGGGTCCCCCTCGCCCGCGAGCGAAACGACGACGACCGCGTCGGTCAGCTCCTCCTGGGTGACCCGTTCGCGGACGCGCTCGACGCCCTCGCCCGGCCCGAGTTCGATATCCACGAAGACGAACTCCCGGGTGTCGAGCGCCCGGCGGCGGATGTCGACAGCATCAGCGGGCGGGTCGGGGGGGTCGTCCTCGAAGACGACGAGATTGTACCCCCGGTTTTCGCGCTCGTCCGCGCTCGCACGCTCGGTGGAGCCACAGTACGTTAGCCAGGCGTCGTGGGACTCCTCGACCCGTCTCGTCTGGGGTGTGTGGTCGTCGCCGAGGAGGGCGGCGTCGAACCGAACCGGCGAGCCGGCCAGTATCTCGCGGATGTCCCAGTCACCGTGGTCGAAGGGCTGGAACAGGCCGTGGGAGGCCAGGACGGCGTAGTCACAGTCGTGGTCGGCAAAGTCGTAGTCCAGGCCGTCGCGCTCGGCGCGGGCGACAAAGTCCAGCCCGTAGACAGCCACGTCCCCGACCGTCACAGGCTCGGGGCCGAGCCGGGTGGCCAGCCCCAGTGACTCGAACAGGTCGAGCCACTGTGCGTCGCGCTTGGACTCGTGGTTGCCGACGACGGCCAGAAAGGGGATACCGGCGTCGTCCAGCCCCCGGAGCACCGACAGTGCGCCCATGATGTCCGGGAGGGTCGGGCGGCGGTCGTGAAAGAGGTCGCCGGCGTGGACGACTGCGTCGACACCCTCCCCGACGGCGTCGGCCGCGACCTGCCGGAAGGAGTCGAGAAAGTCCTCACGGCGCTGGGGGAGGTGGTACTGCTGGTACCCGAGGTGGGTGTCTCCGGTGTGTATCACCCGCGTCATTGGCCGCCATATGATACCCCCGTGTAAATGGGTTCCTGGACCGGGGTGAAACTGAAGCCCGGACCCAGGGGGAGCGGTGCGTCCGGCGCCCCCGGGTCGCAGTCTCTCCCCGACGAAGGGGTGGGTCGCCACGCGCTGTGTTTTGCGTTGTCGGTGGCCCCGTATCCGGGGACCCCTCGCTGATTCGGGTGGGTCTCGCCGAAACGCACAGCGGGCGGTCAGCCCGGTGAGTGAACTGACCCGAACCCTCTTAATGCGCCAGACCCTATCCATAGTCGAATGACTGACACCGTGGACGATGTCGAGTGGCCCTACGACAAGGGCGCCTCCAACCAGGAGAAAATCGAGTCCCTGGAGGAGCGCCTCGAGGTCCTCGAGTCCCAGAACGAGGAGATGCGGGACAAGCTACTCGACGCCAACGCAGAGAACAACAAATACCAGCAGAAGCTCGAGCGGCTGACCCACGAGAACAAGAAACTCAAGCAGTCCCCGCTGTTCGTGGCGACGGTCCAGGAGGTCAACGACGACGGCGTCATCATCAAGCAGCACGGCAACAACCAGGAGGCGCTGACCGAGGTGACCGAGGAGATGCGCGACGACCTCGAGCCGGACTCCCGGGTCGCGGTCAACAACTCCCTGTCGGTCGTCAAGACGCTCAACGACGAGACCGACGTCCGGGCCCGCGTCATGGAGGTCGACGAGTCACCCGGGGTCAACTACCAGGACATCGGCGGCATCGAGGACCAGGTCGAGGAGGTCCGCGAGACCGTCGAGATGCCCCTGAAGAACCCCGGCATGTTCGACGAGGTCGGGATCGACCCCCCCTCCGGTGTGCTCCTACACGGGCCACCCGGCACGGGCAAGACGATGCTCGCAAAGGCCGTCGCCAACCAGACCGACGCCCACTTCATCAAGATGGCTGGCTCGGAGCTGGTCCACAAGTTCATCGGCGAGGGCGCAAAGCTCGTCCGCGACCTGTTCGAGTTGGCCCGGGAGCGCGAGCCCGCCGTCATTTTCATCGACGAGATCGACGCCATCGCCGCCAAGCGCACCGAGTCAAAGACCTCCGGGGACGCCGAGGTCCAGCGGACCATGATGCAGTTGCTCTCGGAGATGGACGGCTTCGAGGACCGCGGTGAGATCAGCATCATCGCCGCCACCAACCGCTTCGACATGCTCGACCGCGCCATCCTCCGCCCCGGCCGCTTCGACCGCCTCATCGAGGTGCCAAAGCCCGACGAGCGCGGTCGTGACCAGATCTTCCAGATCCACACCCGGGATATGAGCATCGACGACGACCTCGACTACGCCAGCCTCGCCGAGATGGCCGACGACGCCTCCGGCGCAGACATAAAGGCGATCTGTACCGAGGCCGGGATGTTCGCCATCCGCGACGAGCGTACCACCGTCCAGATGTCGGACTTCGAGACCGCCTACGGGAAGATCCAAAACGAGGAGACCGACGAGGACGTCTCCCGGACGTTCGCGTAGCTACTTTTTTTGCCTCGGGTGGCCGGAGGCCACCGCTCAGCATAAAACATACTGAAAAAAGCCGGACGCTCGCTGCGCTCGCGTCCGGTGAACCGCGCTCACCCCGTTCGCGCGGATGCTCGTACCGCCCAGGACTACGATGGCAACCGCCTCTCACGGTTCTTTTTTATCAGCGGGCCGTCCGCTCCCGCATGGACAGACCCGTCGAAGGCGAGACGAACAGCTACGAGCGGACGTTCACGGTCGAGGAGGTCGAGCAGTTCGGGGAGTTGACCGGCGACGACCAGCCCCGCCACACCGAACCCGACGAGGACGGGCGCGTGATGGTCCAGGGGCTGCTGACGGCGACGATGCCGACGAAACTTGGCGGGGACAGCGAGATGTTGGCCCGCCGGATGGACTTCGAGTTCCACCGCCCGGTCTACACCGGCGAGCCCGTTACCTGCGAGTCCCGGACCGAGGCCGTCGTCGAGCGCGAGGACCGTTACGATGTCACCTCGGAGGTGGTCTGTAGTAACACCGAGGGGGAGACGGTGCTGACCGCGACCATCGAGGGACTGGTCTGGAAGGAGGACGTCGACGGTCACTGAGCCACCGCGCCCGGGGCCAGTGACGGACGCCAGGCGGCCGGGCAGTTCACACGTTCCTGTGGCCGGCGAGTCGCTGTGTGGCGTAGCGGCTCAGGGCCAGACGCCGGACTGTTCGGCCGCACGGCGGACGCGCTCGAGGGCAACGACGTACATCGCCTCCCGGAACGTCGAGAGGCCGCGCGCCTCGAAGGTTTCTACCAGTTCGTCGAAGGCGTCGGTGATGACCCGCTCGAGTTCGTCGACGACCCGCTGTTCGGTCCAGCCGAACCGCTGGCGGTTTTGGACCCACTCGAAGTACGAGACCGTCACGCCGCCGGCGTTGGCGAGGATATCCGGGACGACGAGCACGTCCTCGCCCTCGAGGACGGCGTCGGCGTCAGGGGTCAACGGGCCGTTGGCCGCCTCGACGATGATGGCCGCGGAGACGTCGGCTGCGATGTCGGCGTCGACGGCGTTCTCGAGTGCGGCAGGGACGAGCAGGTCCACGTCAGCGGTGAGGAGGTCCCGGTTGGTCCACGTGTCGGTGCCCTCGAAGCCGGCCACACTACCGGTGTCACGCTTGTGACGCTTGACGGCCTCGGGCTCCAGCCCCTCGGGGTCGTGGATGGCGCCGCTTGAGTCGCTGACCGCGACGACGGTCGCGCCCATCTCGCCGAGCAGGTTCGCCGCAACCCAGCCCGCGTTCCCATAGCCCTGGACGGCGACGGTCGCGTCGGCGACATCCCCGCCGCGGTAGGCGAAGGCCTCGCGGGCGACGAGTGAGACCGACCGGCCCGTCGCCTCCACCCGGCCCTCGCTGCCCCCGCTCTCGACGGCCTTACCCGTGACAACACCCGGCTCCGTGGTGTGTTCGAGGCTCTCGTAGGTGTCCTTCATCCAGTTCATCTCCCGCTGGCCGGTGTTCACGTCCGGCGCGGGGATATCCCGGTCCGTCCCGATGAGCGGGCGGAGTTCCTCGGTGTAGGCGCGGGTGACCCGCTCGAGTTCGGCGGCCGAGTAGTCGGCCGGGTCGATCGCGATCCCCCCTTTGCCCCCGCCGAAGGGGATGTCGACCGCGGCACACTTGTAGACCATCCACCCCGACAGCGCCTTTACCTCGTCGCGGTTCACGCCGGGGTGGTAGCGAACCCCGCCTTTGTAGGGGCCGCGGTCGCCGTTGAACTGCGAGCGGTAGGCCTGGAAGGTCTCGACCGAGCCGTCGTCCAACTCGACCGCCAATGTCGTCTCGAGCACCCGCTCGGGGTGTTTGAGACGTGCCAGCATGCCCGGAGCGATGTCGAGGTAGGCCGCGGCGTCGTCGATCTGCTCCTGCATGCTCTCGAAGGGGTTGACGTCCTCACTCATACGACATGTATCCGAGTGGTAGGGAAATAGATGGCGCACACCGGCAACGAGCCCGGCCGGGGGCGACGCTCAGGACAGCGCCGTCTCCAGGCGCTCGACCAGCCCCGCGTCCCCGACAAAGACCGGTGAGCGCTCGTGGAGGGCACCGGGCGTCCTCGCGAGCAGGGAGATATCGCCGTCGGAGGAGGCCCCGCCCGCCGCCTCGACGACGGCGGCGATCGGGTGTCCCTCGAACTGGAGCCGGAGTTTGCCGTCGGGGGCGTCCGCGAGCATCGGGTAGCCAAAGAGGCCGCCGTAGGTCAACACCTGGTTCACGTCCGCGACCATGGCGCCGCCGTACCGGAGCTTCAGCCGGTCGGCTTCGACCCCCTCGACGAAGCCCGCAAAGTCGGCAGGCCAGTCCGGAACCCGGCCGCCAAAGCCGTAGACCGTCGGGTCCTCCGGGAGGGTGACGTCCTCGGTCAGCACCTCCCGCTCGCCGGCTTCGATGAGGTACTCTGTCACGGTGCCGGCCTGCGCCCAGACCATCGTCGTAATCGGCCCGTAGAGGACGTAGCCCGCCGCGAGGAGTGCGTCCCCGCCCGCCGGAAGCGGCTCGTCGTAGACGCCGATGACGGTGCCCATACCGTTGTTCGACCGGAGGTTCGAGGAGCCGTCGAGCGGGTCACAGGCGACGTACGCCCCCGCCGCAGCCTCGTGACCGTCGGCGGTCACCACACCCTCCTGCTCCTCGCTGGCGTAGCCGGTGACCCCTTCGAGACCGAGCAGTCGGTCCTCGAGCAGCCGGTCGGCGTACACGTCGGCGGCGAGCTGGCGGTCGCCGGTCGGGTTCTCGGCGGTCTCGTAGGAGCGCCGGTCGGCCAGCGCCGCCCGGATATCGGCGGCCGTGTCGGTGACGACAGCCGCGATAGCATCGACGGTACCGTCGGCCCCGGGGGGGCGCTCGCGCTCGTCGCCCATCTCAGTCCCCGGCCGCCGCCAGCGCGGTGTCGACCGAGGCCTCCTCGTAGATGACCTGCTCTAGCGCGTCGAGAATCCGGCCGGGGTTCTCCCGCTGGAAGACGTTCCGACCGACGGCCAGCCCCGCGCCGCCGGCGTCGATGACCGCCTTCACACTCTCCAGGAACTCCCGGTCCGATGTCTTCGAGCCGCCGGACATGACGACCTTCGTCCGGCCGGCCATCCGCACCGCCTGCTCCATCGCGTCCCTGCTGCCGGGGTATTTCACCTTCGCGACGTCGGCGCCGAGTTCGTGGGCCTGTCGGGTAGCGTAGGCGATCGTGTCGGGGTTCTTTTCATTTTTCAGCCCCTGGCCACGGGGGTACGACCACAGCACCACCGGAAGGTCGTACTCCCGGGCCCGTTCCTGGGCGTCACGGAACTCCTCGGCCATCTCGACCTCGTTGTTCGAGCCGCCATAGAGGGTGAAGCCGACCGCGTCCGCGCCGAGTTCCTCGGCGGCGTACTCGACGGAGCAGTTGACCGCCGAGTCCGGCTCACCCATCCAGAGATTCGAGGTGCCGTTGAGCTTCGTCAGCAGGTTTACGTCGTCCTCGTAGGAGGAGTAGTAGGACTCGGCGACCCCTTTCTGGACCGCGAGCGTGGTGACGGCGTCGTGGGTCGCCACCTCGAAGACCCGCTCGGGGTCCGCGCTCTCGGGGACGTCCTCGAAGTCGACCGGGCCGTGTTCCAGCCCGTGGTCGTAGGCGACGATGAGTACTTTTCCGTCCCTAGCCAGTGGCGTGTCGTCGAAGGGGCGCATGGGCGTCTTTGCGGTGACTGCCAGTAAAGCTCTTTTGGGGTGTGGCCGGTCACGACGCGCTCGGACCCCGGCCGCGCGTCACAGCGTCCTCACAGGCCTGTCGGCACGGCCGTGGTCAGGGGTCAGCCGTCCCTGCCTCACCGACCTGCTCGCCGAGCCACGCGTAGTGGTCGCGCAGGCGGCGCTCGCCGGCCTCCGTGAGCGTGTACACGTCGTGGATCCCCTCGGTCCGCGCCCGGACGAACCCCTGCTCCGACAGTGTCTCCAGGGCGGCATAAAACGAGCGTGGCTCGATGCGTTCGTCGTAGTGTGATTCCAGCCGGGATTTCAGTGCCTGGGCCTGTAGCGTGTCGTCTGCCAGCAGGGCACAGATGTCACGGCGCCGGCCACTCTGGAGGAACTTCATGAGGCGACAACGAGCCACCACCTCAGAGTTCTTTCCCTTCTCTCGTCCCGGCCGGCGGCGGACCGGTACGTTTGGGTGTCTGCAGCCCGAGTGTGAGCTATGAGTGATGGGACAGCCGACGAGGCGGACGGCACCGACAGTGAGCCCGAGGAGACGGCCGAGGCGAACGGGGTCGTGGCGCGGTACCGCGAGACCGAGACGGAGCGGTTGCTCACCTTCGAGCGCGACGGGCAGACGGCAGCAGTCGCACAGAACATCGAGGGGTACGCCATGCTGAAGGTGCGGCCGAGCGCCGACGGCGACGAGCTCGAGCGGTACTACGGGTTCGACATGGCCATGGACCACGCCGCCGAGTTGCTCAGGGTCTCCCAGCACGATATCCCCGTCCCCGACGGGGCCGACGACATGGGGATGTGAGCCGCCGGCTCGGCGGCGCGTCGGTATCACTGGTCAGTCGTCGCCGGCCGGGGCACCCCCCACGTACCCCCCGACCACCTCGGTGAGCCGGTCGGCGCCGAACGCCACGGCGTCGACGGGGATCCGCTCGTCGGCCGCGTGGATCGTGTCCATGAACGAGAACGTCTCCGGGAGTTGCATCGGCGTGTACCCGTAGGACTGGACACCGACCCGCGAGAGGTGGCGGCCGTCGGTCCCGCCCGGGAGGACGAAGGGGACAACCGTTCCCTCGGGGTCCGCCGTCTCCAGTGTCTCCGCGAGCAGGTCGAACAGCCCGGTGTCGGTCTCGGAGGGGAAGGCCTCGTACCGGAGTGTCTCGAACCCGAAGCCGATATCGTCGGGAACCACGCCGCGCAGTTCCCGCTCGAGGTCCGCGGCGGTCTGACCCGGGAGGAGCCGGCAGTCGAGTGTCAGCTCCACTTCCCCGGGAATGACGTTCTCCTTGTCGCCGCCGCGGACGACGGTCGGCGCGGCGGTGTTGTGTAGCAGGGCGTCGATCATGCCGCCGTCCTGGTCCAGTGTGGCGAGTGCGTCGTCGGCCCGCTCGGGGTCGAGCAGGTCTCGGACGAGTGCGCCTGTCTCCGCGTCGAGTTCGGCGGCAACGGCCTCGAGCAGCTCCTCGACCGGCGGGATGGCGTGGACCGGGAGTCGGGACTCGGTGAGCGCAGTGACAGCCCGGGCCATATCTGCCATCGCGCCGCCGTCGCCGGGGGTCGAACCGTGGCCCGCCGGCCCGGAGAAGGTGAGCTGTGACCAGCAGATCGCCTTCTCGTCGAGTTGGACCGGGTAGAACCGCTCCCCGGCGACCGTCATCGGGAAGCCGCCAAACTCCCCGATGGCGTACTCGACGTCGGCGAACAGCTCGGGGTGCTGTTCGACCATGTAGGCCGCCCCCGCCTCGCCGCCGGCCTCCTCGTCGGAGACGATCATCACCATGAGGTCGCCCGCCAACTCGACCTCGTCGCGGGCGGCCCGGAGCGCGGCGGCCAACAGCATCGCCACACCACCTTTCATGTCGAGGGTGCCACGGCCCCAGACGAAGCCGTCCTCGATGACCCCCTCGAACGGCGGGTGCGTCCAGTCCTGGCCCTCCGTCGGGACCACATCCACGTGACCGTAGAGCAGCAGCGGCGGTGCCGGGCCGTCACCGGGGAGCCGGGCCACGAGATTCGGGCGGTCGGGGTCGCTGGCGTACGTGTCGGTCTCGAAGCCCGCGGCGTCAAGCAGCCGTTCGGTCCACGCCACGCAGTCGCGCTCGTTGCCTGGCGGGTTGGTGGTGTCGAACCGGACGAGCCCCTGGAGGAGTGACACGGGGTCGTCCGCGAGACTGGGGTCGGGCGCTGGAATCTCTCCCATAGTTCCCTCCGGACCGGAGAGTCGCAAAAGCGTTCGGGTGAACTCATACTGCTGGCTGTAACTGTTTGAAGCTATCCGCGACCCCGGGGTCGCGAAATTCGTTACAGACGTACAGCCGGCAGTATCACAACGACGGGCCAGCGGCTGTTGGTGTTGCCAGCGTGGCCGGGCAGACGCCGGAAGCATTTAATTTCTGTAGCCCTAGGGGTTGGTACGACCGGAGGCGGGCACGCGTACGCAACGAGTTCAGCAAGCCGGCTAGGCGTGGACGAACTTAACAGCGTCGCCGGGCCCGCAACCGGAACTATTAGAACACTCCAGTCAACCCATCAACTATGAACGAACACGATGTCATCGTGGTCGGCGCAGGCGGTGCCGGGATGCGCGCGGCGATCGCGGCACACGAAGAGGGAGCAGACGTCGCACTGGTTTCGAAGTTACACCCGGTGCGTAGCCACACCGGGGCGGCCGAGGGCGGGATCAACGCCGCGCTCCACGACGAGGACTCCTGGGAACTGCACGCGTACGATACGATGAAGGGGTCTGACTACCTCGGCGATGCCCCTGCCATCGACACGTTCGCCCAGGACGCCCCCGACGAGGTTATTCAACTCGAACACTGGGGGATGCCGTTCTCGCGGGAGGAGGACGGCAAGGTGTCTCAGCGACCCTTCGGCGGGCTCTCCTTCCCCCGGACGACCTACGCCGGCGCCGAGACCGGCCACCACCTCCTGCACACGATGTACGAGCAGGTGGTCAAACGAGGGATCGAGGTCTACGACGAGTGGTACGTCTCGGACCTGGCGGTCACCGACCACGAGGACCCGGAGGACCGGAGATGCTACGGCTGTGCGGCCTACGACATCAAGACCGGCGAGGTCGCCGGCTTCCACGCACGTGACGGGGTTATCCTGGCCACCGGCGGCCCGGGGCAGGTGTACGACCACACGACGAACGCGGTCGCGAACACCGGTGACGGGCCGGCGATGGCCTACCGCGCCGGCGTCCCCCTGGAGGACATGGAGTTCGTCCAGTTCCACCCGACCACCCTGCCATCGACGGGCGTCCTGATCAGCGAGGGTGTCCGCGGCGAGGGCGGGATCCTCTACAACGGGGAGGAGGAGCGGTTCATGTTCGAGCACGGCTACGCGAACAACGAGGGCGAACTCGCCTCCCGGGACGTCGTCTCGCGGGCGGAGTTGACGGAGGTCAACGAGGGCCGCGGGATCGACGACGAGTACGTCGAACTCGACATGCGCCACCTCGGCGAGGAGCGGATCGTCGACCGCCTCGAGAATATCCTCCACCTCGCGGAGGACTTCGAGGGTGTCGACGGGCTGGACGAGCCGATGCCGGTCAAACCCGGCCAGCACTACGAGATGGGCGGGATCGAGACCAACGAGAACGGCGAGACCTGCATCAACGGGCTCTACGCCGCCGGGGAGTGTGCCTGTGTCTCGCTACACGGCTCGAACCGGCTGGGTGGCAACGCCCTGCCCGAGCTGTTGGTCTTTGGCGCCCGCGCCGGCCGGCACGCCGCCGGCGGTGACATGGCCAAAGCCGAGATCCCAACCGGCCCCTCCGCGCGGAGCGAGGACGGCGCGGTCGACTCGCCGGTAAAGCCGGGTGCGGTCAAGCCCGCGACCGGCGATACCGTCGCCGACGGCGGCGAGGTTCGCTCGGACGGTGGCGCCGTCACCACGGCCGGGGAGGTTGTCGAACAGACTGTCATCCGGGAGCGCGAGCGCGTGGAAACGCTCCTCGAGGGCGACGGCATCAACCACGCCGAGGTCCGGGACGATATCCAGGAGACGATGACCGAGAATGTCAACGTCTTCCGGGAGGAGGACAACCTGAAGTCGGCTCTAGAGGACATCCGGCAGGCCCGTGAGGCCTACCAGGATGTCTCGGTGTCGGACCCCTCGCGGACGTTCAACACCGACCTCATCCACACCATCGAGACCCGCAACGTCATCGACCTCGCGGAGGCGATCACGCTCGGTGCGCTGGCCCGCGAGGAGTTCCGTGGCGCCCACTGGCGCAAGGACCATCAGGAGCGCCGTGACGAGGACTGGCTGAAACACACGATGCTCCGATGGAACGGCGGCGACCCCGACCTCTACTACAAGCCGGTCATCCTCGAAGGCGAGGAGAAGACCTACGAGCCAAAGGAGCGCTCGTACTGAGCCGCCCGCGACCCCACTTCTGTCCCGCGTTCCGGTTCGCTCGAGTACAGGCCCCGTAGCCGGACACGTGGACACAGGTTCGGTACAGTCCGGACAGCCAGGGCTGAGTAGTGTGTAGAAAGCAGGTGGGGGGTGGGGGGATACTGGCACCGTGAGGTGCCACACCCGAAGGTATGAGCAAGACATATTGAATCTTTCGCAGCGAGTATCAGCGGTGATACTGGGTGGGGGCCAGCGGAGGGCTCTAGCTGGGTTATTGCATCTCACACCGGCCCGGTCACGGCTGTTCCCGACCGGTACTGTGTGGGACCGTTGCACCCCATGACTCTGCCCGCGGGTGCCACACGCCGGAGCAGTTCCGGCCGCTGTTCGTCCTCACTGTTCTTTAAAGAGTGCGTGGGACCGGATTTGAACCGGATAAAGACTCGCTGTCGCTCGTCTTCCAGGGTTCAAACCGGCCCGTCCGCTATTCGTCCTCACTGTCGTTTAAAGAGTGCGTGGGACCGGATTTGAACCGGCGGACCCCTACGGGACAGCGCCCTCAACGCTGCGCCGTTGGCCTGGCTTGGCTACCCACGCGCTGACGCGGTCGGCACGCAAAGATTTGACGAGGGCCATCAAATGGCTTTCCATTCACGGGGAGGTTCGGCGTCCGCCGGATGACGGCCTGTGCCGGCACACACTTGGCAGGAAAGCGGACGTTTCAAGACCGCAAGCCCGGTAGTATCGGATATGGCAAAGTACTCGACCGGAAGCGGCGGCGGCAGCTCCGGCGGGAGCTGTGAACTCTGTGGCGAGTCTAACGTGGAACTGCAGACGGCAACGGTCGCCGGCGCGGAGCTGAATGTCTGTGCGGACTGTGTGGAACACGACGACACCGACACGCGCGCCACCGGGGGCGACGACCGCAGCCGCGCCGAGCGGGCCGCGCGCAACACCGCAAAGATCCACGACGCGGCGGCCGCCGACGCCGAGCACTGGGAGGACGGCGCCGACTACGACGACGACCAGCTCCCCTACCTCGTCTCCGACTACGCCGACCAGCTCACCGAGGCCCGACAGGACGCCGGCTACCAGCTCGCCGGTCTGGCCGAGGAGGCCGAGGTCGAGGAGGCGGACCTGCTTGCACTCGAACAGGGGCGGGCAACCCAGGCCGGCGTCGGCGGCTCGACGGTCGCGGCCCTCGAGCGGGCACTCGGTGTCGACCTGGTCGACGAGTGAGGGGCGAAGTCTCTTTGCGGGCTCCCCCCCTATAGCGGCGTGTGACCGACCAGCAGGCACGCGAGGACGAGGGGTACGAGGCGCTCGTCTACGACCTCGACGGGACACTCGTCCAGTTGGACGTCGACTGGGCTGCCGTCACCGAGGAGGCAGCGGCGGTGTTGCGGGCCCGCGGGCTGGAGGCGGAGGGCTCGCTGTGGGACCACCTCCAGCGCGCCGAGGAGGCGGGCAAGGAGCACCGGCAGGCCATCGAGGAGGTCATCGCCGACCACGAACGCGAGGGGGCCCATAGCGCCACCCGGCTCCCCCTCGCCGACGAACTGCCGACCGGCGTGCCGACCGGGGTCTGCTCGCTGAACTGTGAGGCCGCCTGCCGGGTCGCCCTGGAACGCCACGGTCTCGACGGACACGTCCGCGCCATCGTCGGCCGGGACACCGTCAGCGCCCACAAGCCCGCCCCCGAGCCGCTGTTGGCGACCGTCGACGCACTCGGCGCCGACCCAGCGGCGACACGGTTCATCGGCGACTCCGACAGCGACCGCGTCACCGCCGAGCGGGCGGGTGTCGACTTTCAGGCTGTCGCTGACCGGCAGTGACCGCAGGCCTCACGCCTCGTCCCCACTGTCGGCGTCCTGGGCGGGCTCCCGGTACCGGCGGGCGTACGCGTAGGCGGTAATTGCGGTGACAAACCAGACGACCGCCCCGACCCGGACCGCAAAGGCCGCCCGCGAGCCCCAGTCCGGCAGCCGGGTGCCAAGCGAGAGCGCGGCGACCAGCGGCGCACCGATGACGATAGTGAGGACGAACGTCATCTGCATGACCCACCCGAAGTCGACACCGTCGGGGTCCGTCCGCTCGACTTCAGGAGACACAGACACCGATGAGGGGGCCACCGACAAGCCCCTGGCGGTTTGCTGTGGTCCGTCTGCCCGACCGTTCGCCGCTGTCGAGGCCGGGCCGGTTCCCGAGAGGGCTTAACCGTCGGGCGTCTACCGCCGCATATGACCACGGTCCGTGACCTCCGGGCGCAGGCCGGCGAGGAACCGATCACGATGCTCACCGCCTACGACGCCGTGACGGCGGCACTCGTCGACGCCGCAGGCGTGGACATCGTCCTCGTCGGCGACAGCATGGGTAACGCCGTACTGGGCTACGACTCGACACTCCCGGTCACCGTCGACGAGGTTGCCTCCCGCACCGGCGCGGTCGCCCGCGGCACCGAGGACGCCCTCGTCGTCGCCGACATGCCCTTTCTCTCGGTCGGGGTCGACCGCGCGGACGCCATCGAACACTGTGGCCGGATGGTAAAGGAGGAGGGCGCCCACGCGGTGAAAGTCGAGTCCGGCCCCCACACCGTCCCCCTGACCGAGCGGCTGACGGACCTCGGGGTTCCGGTCATGGCCCACGTCGGTCTCACCCCACAGCAGGTCCACCGGACCGGCTACACCCGCCAGGGCGTCGAGCAAGCGCGTGCCGAGGAGATCGCCGACCTCGCCCGCGAGCACGAGGAGGCGGGGGCGTTCGCCTGCGTGCTCGAACACGTGCCCGCGAACCTGGCTGCAGGGGTCACCGAGGAGCTCTCGGTCCCGACGATCGGTATCGGCGCCGGGCCGGACTGTGACGGGCAGGTGCTGGTCTTTACCGACGCCGTCGGGCTCTCGGCGGGGTCGCCGCCGTTCGCGGAGGCCTTCGGCGACGTCCGCGGCGAGATGGAGGCCGCGCTGGACGCCTACGTCGAGGCTGTCGAGGGCGGCAGCTTCCCGGGGCCCGAACACAGCCGGACCGTCGACGAGCTGGACGAGCTGTACTAACTATCTTTATCCCCCGGGTAGATAGTGGGGTATGCGCGCCGCAGCATTCACCGAACTGACCGGCCCGGACGGCGTGGGCGTCATCGAGCAGGAAACACCCGAGCCCGGGGCGGACGGGGCAGTCATCGACGTCGAGGCCTGCTCGATCAACCGCCACGACCTCTGGATTCTCGACGGGGACTCGGCGATGGTCGACGGCGGCGACCTCCCCTTCGTCTCCGGGCTGGACGTCGCGGGCACAGTTCGGGAGGTCGGGGCAGCCGTCCGGGACGTCGAGCCCGGCGACCGGGTAGTGCTCTGCCCGAACGAGACCTGTGGGAGCTGTCAGTACTGCCGGGAGGGGCCGGAGAACCTCTGTGAGCGGTTCTCGCTGTTTCACGGCGGGCTCGCCGAGACCGCCCGCGTCCCGGCCGACCGACTGCTCGCGCTGCCCGAGGGTGTCACGCCGGTCGAGGCCGCCGCGGTCCCGACCGCCTACATGACGGCATACCACATGTTTCGACAGGCCGACCTGGAGGTTGGTGACCGTGTGTTCGTCCCTGGCGCGACCGGCGGTGTCGGGGTCGCGACCGTCCAGATCGCCGACGCGCTCGGGCTGGAGTCGGTCGGGACCTCCTCCTCCGGCCGAAAGCTCGACCGCGTGCGCGAACTGGGGCTCGACCGAGGGGTCGAGTCCACCGATATCGACACGATCCGCGAAGCGGTCGACGGTCGATTCGACGCCGTCTTCAACCACCTCGGCGGGGAGTACACCGGCCTCGGCCAGTCGGTGCTCCGGCGTGGCGGGACCATGGTCGTCTGTGGCCGGACGGCCGGCGGCGAGTCGACCGTACAGGTCGCCGACCTGTTCCTCCAGCACAAGCGCGTCGTCGGCAGCACGATGGGGACCCAGGGTGACCTTCGCCGGCTGCTCGGGCTCGTGGCCGACGGGGAGGTCGACCCGGTGGTGGACGAGACCTACCCCCTCGGGGAGACGGACGCGGCCTTTGCCGCGATGCAGGACCGTGACCAGGTCGGCAAGCTCGTGGTCAGACCCCAGCAGTAGCGGGGTCACAGGCAGGACCCGATATCCGGGGCCGAAGCCCCGTTTGAAGCTGGCTGGTTTCCCCGAGCCGTTTTGGCTCGGCGGGCAACGCACAGCGTCTCAGTGTGCCCGAGCGGGCGTTCAGTGTCCGGGCCAGAGGGCCTGAACCGCAAACAAGCGTCTCTTCGATCGGTGGCTACCGTTCGGGCCGATTAGAGAAACTTTTATATACGACTAACACTTACTTGTGGTTAGCATGACTGTGTTACAGCAGCTGGAAGAGGAGGGCATCGTCGCCCGTCGCTTCGAGGACGAGGACGGGCTCGTGCTGGTTGCGGACGTCGGCCGCGGTGCCGACGCGGCCGTTGACGTTGTCGGCGAGACGGTCATCGTCGTCGCCGGCGAGGACCACCACGAGTTCGAGGTCGGCGCCGACGCGCGGGCGTTTATGAACAACGGTGTCCTCACCATCGAGGTGAATGCATGAAACTCACCATCAAACCGCTAAAACAGAAGGACGCGGGCCGTGGGCTGGCGGCCATCGACCGGGCGGCGATGTCCGAGATGGAGCTAGAGAACGGCGACTACGTCGTCATCGAGGGTGAGGGGCGGGCCGTTGCACGTGTCTGGCCCGGCTACCCGGAGGACCAGGGCGAGGGTGTCGTCCGTATCGACGGCCAGCTCCGTCAGGAGACCGGGACAGGTATCGACGACTCCGTGTCCGTCGAGAAGGCGGAGGTGAAGCCGGCGACCAGCGTGACCGTTGCACTCCCGCAGAACCTCCGCGTCCGGGGCAACGTCGGCCCGATGATCCGCTCGAACCTCTCGGGGCAGGCGGTCACCGAGGGACAGACCGTACCCGTCTCCTTCGGGCTCGGGCCGCTGTCCTCGATGTCCGGACAGAAGATCCCCCTGAAGATCGCGAGCACCGACCCAGGGGGGACAGTCGTCGTCACGGACTCGACGGAGGTCGACGTCACCGACCAGCCCGCCGAGCAGATCTCCGGCGGGTCACCCTCGAGCGAGGCAACGGCCCCCGATGTCAGCTACGAGGATATCGGCGGACTCGACGGCGAGCTCGAACAGGTCCGCGAGATGATCGAGTTGCCGATGCGCCACCCCGAGCTGTTCCAGCAACTCGGTATCGAGCCCCCGAAGGGTGTGCTGCTCCACGGCCCGCCCGGGACGGGAAAGACGCTGATGGCAAAGGCCGTCGCCAACGAGATCGACGCCTACTTTACCAACATCTCCGGCCCGGAGATCATGTCGAAGTACTACGGCGAGAGCGAGGAGCAGCTCCGTGAGGTCTTCGAGGAGGCCGAGGAGAACGCGCCGGCCGTGGTCTTTATCGACGAGATCGACTCCATCGCCCCCGAGCGCGGTGAGACCTCCGGCGACGTGGAGCGCCGGGTGGTCGCCCAGTTGCTCTCGCTGATGGACGGGCTCGACGAGCGTGGCGAGGTGATCGTCATCGGCGCGACCAACCGTGTCGACGCGCTGGACCCCGCGCTGCGCCGGGGTGGCAGATTCGACCGCGAGATCGAGGTCGGCGTCCCGGACAAGGGTGGGCGCCTGGAGATCCTCCAGGTCCACACCCGCGGGATGCCCCTCGCCGAGGGGATCGACCTCGAGGAGTACGCCGAGAGCACCCACGGCTTCGTCGGCGCGGACATCGAGCAACTCGCAAAGGAGGGCGCAATGGGTGCCCTGCGGCGTATCC
Organism: Salinirussus sp.; assembly: GCA_028275005.1. Classification (GTDB taxonomy): domain Archaea; phylum Halobacteriota; class Halobacteria; order Halobacteriales; family Haloarculaceae; genus Salinirussus. The sequence continues at coordinate 4,193 of JAQCNN010000069.1, read as the reverse complement.
GGCCGGACCTCAACCTCGAGGAGGACGAGATCCCCGCCGAGACCCTGGAGCGACTCGAGGTCAGCGAGGACGACTTCAAGCAGGCGCTGAAGGGCGTCGAGCCCTCCGCGCTCCGGGAGGTCTTCGTCGAGGTGCCGGACGTCACCTGGGAGTCCGTCGGCGGGCTCGAGGGGACAAAAGAGCGGCTCCGGGAGACCATCCAGTGGCCGCTCGACTACCCCGAGGTGTTCGAGCAGATGGACATGCAGGCGGCAAAAGGTGTCCTGCTCTACGGCCCGCCCGGGACGGGAAAGACACTGCTTGCGAAGGCCATCGCCAACGAGGCCCAGAGCAACTTCATCTCGATAAAGGGGCCGGAGCTGCTCAACAAGTACGTCGGCGAGAGCGAGAAGGGGGTTCGTGAGGTCTTCGAGAAGGCGCGGTCGAACGCCCCGACCGTCGTCTTCTTCGACGAGATCGACTCGATCGCCGGCGAGCGGGGCCGTCAGGCCGGTGACTCCGGTGTCGGTGAGCGGGTCGTCTCCCAGCTACTGACCGAACTCGACGGGCTCGAGGAGCTCGAGGACGTCGTCGTGATCGCGACCACGAACCGTCCGGACCTCATCGACTCCGCGTTGATCCGCCCCGGCCGGCTGGACCGCCACGTCCACGTACCCGTCCCCGACGAGGGGGCCCGCCGGAAGATCCTCGAGGTCCACACCCGCGGCAAGCCGCTGGCCGAGGGGGTCGACCTCGACGACCTGGCTGCCCGTACCGAGGGTTACGTTGGCGCGGACATCGAGGCGGTCAGTCGGGAGGCGTCGATGGCCGCGACCCGGGAGTTCATCAACAGCGTCGACCCCGACGAGGTCGACGACACCGTCGGGAACGTCCGCCTGACGATGGACCACTTCGAGGAGGCCCTCGAGGAGGTCGGCCCCAGCGTCGATGCCGACACCCGCGAGCGCTACGAGGAGATAGAGGAGCAGTTCCAGACCCGCGAGCCGGACCAGCCCGAGGAGGGGCAGGTCAGCCGCACCTTCCAGTAGCGCCGGAGACAACCCCACGGCGGCTCGGCTCGGGTTCCGCGTGTACGCCTCCCCGAGCACGTGGCTTTTTGCCGTTGGCCGCTCTGGCCCTGGCTGTGAGACGCCGTTCGCGTGACACCGCCCGTCCCGTCCGCGCCGAGCCGCGGGAAAGCGAAACCACTATCACTCCGTTTTCTGTTTCTTGGGGCAACCGATGGTGAGAGGTGCGCTTCGACGGCTGTTGCCGGGGACACTCGGCGCCACGGTCCCCCCGGAGGCCTCGCAGTCGCCGGGAGCCGGCGAGGTGACGACCGAGCGGCCGAACCCGGCCGACCTGACCGGGTCCGGGGGTGGTGGGTCCCTCGACGTCTGCCTGTTGAGCTACCGTAGTGATCCCTACTCCGGCGGTCAGGGGGTCTACGTCAAGTATCTCAGCCGGGCGCTGACGGCCCTGGGCCACTCGGTCGACGTCATCTCCGGCAAGCCGTATCCGGACCTGGACGAGGGGGTCCGGCTGGTGAAACTCCCCGGCGAGAATATCGTCGACAGCCTACACCGGCTCCGGCAGTTCGAGCCCGCCTACCTCGCCGACCCGACCGCCCTCTACGAGTGGCTCAGCGCGCTGACCGGCGGCTTTCCGGACCCCTACGCCTTCGGACGCCGGGTGCTCGACCATTTCGAGGCCTGTGAGCCCGACTACGACGTTGTCCACGACAACCAGTCGCTGTGTTACGCCCTGCCCGAACTCGCCGACCGGGGTTATCCGGTGGTCGCAACAGTCCACCACCCGATCACGGTCGACCGCGAGGTCACCCTCGCCGAGACCGACGGGCTCAGCGAGCGGCTACTCGTCCGCCGGTGGTACCACTTTCTCCGGATGCAGCAGGCGGTTGTCCCACAACTCTCCCACGTCGTGACCGTCTCGGAGGCGGCACGCGAGCGGACCGTGGCGGACTTCGGCGCCAGCCCTGACGCCGTCCGCGTCGTCCACAACGGGGTCGACACCGACGTCTTCGAGCCACGGCCCGGCGGGGCAGAGCGAGGCGAAACGACCGACTCGGGGCGGGCGGCGTCCCGCCTGATGACGACGGTCAGCGCGGACGCCCCGGTCAAGGGGGTCCGCTACCTCCTCCGGGCGTTCGCACAGGTCCGCGAGTCCGTCGACGCCGAGCTGGTCGTCGTCGGGGAGTTCGACGACGGCGGTGACGCCGACCGGCTGGTCGCGGAACTGGGGCTCGGCGATGCGGTCACGACCCACGCCGGGGTCACGACCGACCGGCTGGTCGACCTCTACGCGAGCGCCGACGTCGCGGTCGTTCCCTCGGTCTACGAGGGCTTTGGGCTCCCGGCAGGGGAGGCGATGGCCTGTGGCGTGCCGGTCGTCGCGACCGACGGCGGCGCCCTGCCCGAGGTCGTCGGGGACGCGGGCGTGCAGGTCCCGGCCGCGGACGCGGACGCGTTGGCGACTGCTATCGTAGCCCTGCTCGGTGACCCGGACCGGCGGCGCCGGCTGGGCCGTCGCGGCCGTGAGCGCGTCGTCCAGGAGTTCGCCTGGGAGCGGGCCGCACGCGAGACAGCACGGACCTACCGGCAGGCGATCACCAATGGAGACGGTTGAGTTCGACCGGCTCCCGTCGGGACCGGGGGCTCGGGTGCTCGATGTGGGCTGTGGCGAGGGCCGCCACGCCGTTGCTGCCGCCAGCGACGCCGGCGAGGTCGTCGGCGTCGACGTCGACGCCGACCGGCTCGTGACTGCCAGGGAGGACTACAACACCTACGCCGACGGGACCCCTGGCACCTTCCTCTGTGGTGACGCCCTCTCCCTGCCGTTCGTCGACGGCGCCTTCGACATCGTGGTCTGCTCGGAGGTGCTAGAGCATCTCCCAGACCACGAGGCCGCGATCACGGAACTCCGGCGGGTCTGCCGGCCCGGCGGGGCGCTCGCGGTCAGCGTGCCTCGCTACGGCCCCGAACGGGTCTGCTGGCTGCTCTCCGAGGAGTACCACCGGGTCGATGGCGGCCACGTCCGCATCTTCGACCGCGAGGAACTGCGGGCGGCGGTCGAAGCACGTGGCTTTCGACATCTCGGCGGGCACTTCGCCCACGCGCTGCACACCCCCTACTGGTGGCTGAAGTGTCTCTGGTGGGACCGGGCCGACGACCCCGACGAACAGCCCCTCCCGCTGCGGGCCTACGAGCGCTTTCTCGAGTGGGACGTCCTGAGCGACCCTCGGCCGGTCCGGGCGCTCGAGGGGGCACTCGACCCGCTGTTGGGCAAGAGCGTTGTCCTCTACTTCGAGGCCAATGAGTGAGCCGGACCTGCTGGACCCACGACTCGAACCCAGCGCGGCCTACATCGACCGGACACAGCGAGAGGACGGGTTACTCCCGTGGTACCTCGACGGGCCCGCCGACCCCTGGGACCACGTCGAGAGTGCAATGGGGCTGTCGGTGGCGGGTCGAACGGACGCCGCGGAACGGGCCTACGCCTGGCTCGCCGGGACCCAACACGACGACGGTGGCTGGTGGGCGGCCTACGGTGACGAGGCGTCCGGCCCGAACGGCCACGAGGGCGAGGAGCAACGGAAGGAGACCCACCGGGCGGCTTACGCCGCGGTCGGGGTCTGGACACACTACCGCGTGACCGGCGACCGGTCGTTTCTGGCCGAGTACTGGCCGACTGTCCGGGACGCCCTCGGGTTCGCACTCGCCCAGCAGACCCCCACAGGCGAGGTGTACTGGACCGTCGACGCCGACGGCGAGCCCCACCGCGACGCGCTGGTCAGCGCCTGTGCCTCCGTCTACAAGAGCCTGGAGTGTGGGGCGGCCATCGCCGCGACGCTTGGCCGCGGTGGTGCCCGGGACCGCTGGCTCGACGCCCGCACCCGGCTGGGGACCGCCATCCGCGAACACCCTGACCGCTTCGACCGCACCTGGGAGAGCAAGTCACGGTACGCCATGGACTGGTACTACCCCGTGCTCTGTGGTGTGCTCGGCGGCGACAGGGCCCGCCGGCGCCTCGAGGCAGGCTGGGACCGCTTCGTCGAGCCGGAACAGGGCTGTCGGTGTGTGGCCGACGAGCCCTGGGTGACCGTCGCCGAGTCCTGTGAGCTCGTGCTCGCTCTCCTGTCGGTCGGCAGGCGCGAACAGGCCCGCGAGCTCTTCGAGTGGCTGTTCGAGTGGACC
>JAQCNN010000145.1 GCA_028275005.1 Salinirussus sp. | reverse complement strand
GGCCGTTCCGATACTCCTAACAGGGCTACGCTGAAACTACCGGAAGCGTCAGCAATGAAACTACACGAGTATCAGGCAAAGGAAGTGTTCGCGGACGCCGGAATCCCGACGCCGGCCTCGGCGCTGGCGACGACCGTCGACGAGGCGGTTGCGGCAGCGGCGGAGGTCGGGTACCCGGCCGCGGTAAAGGCGCAGGTACAGGTCGGTGGTCGCGGGAAGGCCGGCGGGATCGAGATCGTCGAGAGCGACGTGGAGGCCCGGGAGGCCGCCGAGGCTATCCTGGGGATGGACCTGAAAGGATACCACGTCGACCGTGTCCTCGTCGAGGAGGCCGTCGACTTCACGAACGAACTGTACGTCGGCGTGACGATGGACCGGGGCGAAGGTGAGCCCGTGGCGATGGTCTCGACACGCGGTGGCGTCAACATCGAGGCGGTCGCCGCCGAGGAGCCCGGAGCTATCGCCCGCGAGCACGTCGACCCTGGCTTCGGGATGCACCCTTACCAGGCCCGCAGGGCCGTCTACGACGCCGGTGTCGACCACGAGGTGGCAAACAACGTGGCGGACGTCCTCCAGACGCTGTACGAACTCTGGGCCGACAAGGACGGCGCCGACGCGGAGGTCAACCCGCTGATGGTGACCGCCGACGGCGAGGTCGTCGCCGCGGACGCCGTGATGAACATCGACGACGACGCCCTGTTTCGCCAGCCTGACCTCGCGGAGTTGGAGGAGCAGGCCGCGGAGGACGACCTCGAGGCAAAGGCAAACGAGTACGGCTTTGACTACGTCCGACTCGCCGGCAACGTCGGCATCATCGGCAACGGCGCCGGCCTCGTGATGACGACACTCGACCTCGTGGACCACTACGGCGGCGAACCCGCGAACTTTCTCGATATCGGCGGCGGCGCACAGGCCGAGCGCGTCACCAACGCGCTCGACATGGTCTTTGCCGACGACAACGTCGACGCCGTTGTCTTCAACATCTTCGGCGGTATCACCCGTGGCGACGAGGTCGCAGAGGGGATCAACACCGCACTCGAACAGTTCGAGACGATCCCAAAACCGGTGATTGTCCGGCTCGCGGGGACCCGCTCGACCGAAGGCATGGAGATACTCAACACGGACCTCGTGCAGGTGGCGGAGACACTCGAAACAGCCGTCCAGGCCGCTGTCACGGCCGCCGAGGAGGTGGACGGATGAGTTCTGTCAGACGGCCCGTCGCTCGCCGTGCTCGCTCGGCTGCGACTGACAACCTCACGTTCACCACCGCCGGGCGCGCCCGGCATGGCTCGCCTCGCGATGCTCGGTTCGCCACCGGGGGGTGGTTCGCATGAGTGTGCTCGTCGACTCGGACACCCGCGTCGTCGTCCAGGGGGTCACCGGCGGTGAGGGAAAATTCCACACCGAGCAGATGCTCGAGTACGGGACCAACGTCGTCGCCGGCGTGGTCCCGGGCCGCGGTGGCCAGACGGTCGCCGGCGTTCCTGTCTACGATACCGTCCACGCGGCTGCCCGCGAGGAGGACGCCGACGCCGCCGTCGTCTTTGTCCCCCCGGCCTTCGCCGGGGACGCGTGCTTCGAGGCACTCGCCGCCCCGGTCGACCTCGTGGTGACGATCACCGAGGGGGTCCCGACCCAGGACATGAGCCGGGTCTACCGGAAACTCCGGGAGGTCGACACGCACATGGTCGGCCCGAACTGCCCGGGTGTCATCACGCCCGGCGAATCGAAGCTCGGTATCCTGCCCGGCAACATCTTCTCCGCGGGGAACGTCGGGCTGGTCTCCCGGTCGGGCACCCTCACCTACCAGGTCGTCGACAATCTCACCGACCGCGGGCTGGGCCAGTCGACGGCGGTCGGTATCGGCGGTGACCCGATCATCGGGACCGACTTTATCGACGCCCTCGAGCTCTTCGAGGCCGACCCCGACACCCACGCGGTCGTGATGTGCGGGGAGATCGGCGGCGAGGACGAGGAGGAGGCCGCCCGGTTCATCGGCGAGCACATGGACACGCCGGTAGCGGGGTTCATCGCCGGCCGCACCGCGCCGCCGGGCAAGCGGATGGGCCACGCCGGGGCCATCGTCTCCGGCTCCGGCACCGGCACGGCCGAGTCGAAGATCACCGCACTCGAGGACAACGGCGTTCCGGTCGGCGACACCCCCGAGGAGGTCGCCGACCACGTTGAGGACCTGCTGTGACGACGGCCACCGGAGCCCGGTGAACCGGCCTCCCGCGCCGGCCACCCTGCCGTGGCGGGCTCCCAACCGAAACATTTGTTACCGTCTGTCACACCACAACTCCGTAGGCATCAGGGCCGAGTGGCCGGTTCAGGGTGGGCATACGGCGTGAACGTTCCGATGGGATTTTATGAGATGCGAGAGGACATTCTACTATGACACACACCTGCCGGGATTGCAAGCAGACGTTCGGCTCGGAACTCGAACTCGAACTCCACCGGGACACCTGCTCGGAGGGCCAGCTCATCTGTGACTCCTGTGGCGAGCGATTCAGCGAGCGAGCGGCCACAACCGACGGTTGGCACTACCGATGTCCGGACGAGGAGTGCAGCGGTGCCGGTATCGGCGAGGACATCCACAAGGTACGGGACGTACGCCTGGAAGCCTGAGCCACCCGAGAGCACACCCCTCGGCCAGGGCGGCCGACCCAGCACACGGTCACAGACCGGTGTGTAGTCGGTAGTACGCCGCGCTGACTCGAATCCGATACGACAACTCCCTGTTTCTGTGCCCACCAGCCACACCGACAGGCCCCGCCACTACCACGTGTGTATCAGTGGGCCCAGGTCGCCTCGCGGGTGGCCGTCACCTTCTGGAACCGCGAGTGACTGGCCGGCGTGTGTGCGCCCTGGCGGTTCGTGTTCAGGCCTGATAATTGGACCAAACACATAGGACAGTGGCGTCGTAACGGGTGACCGATGATAGAGGCCCGGGACCTGCGCAAGGAGTACGGCGGTTTCGCCGCCGTCGAGGGGAGCACGTTCTCGGTTGAGGCCGGCGAGGTCTTTGGTGTCGTTGGCCCGAACGGTGCCGGCAAGACGACGACACTAAAGATGCTCGCTGGCCTGCTTGAGCCCACCTCGGGGACGGCCACGGTGGCCGGCTACGACGCCGGTGAGACGGCGATGCGCACCCGACTGGGTTTTCTCCCCGAGGAGTCACCGCTGTACGAGGAGATGACCCCGCTGTCGTATCTCCGGTTTTTCGCCGACCTCTACGACGTGTCCCGCGACGTCGCCACCGAGCGGATCCACGGGACGCTAGACGAACTCGACCTGGACCACCGCGAGCGCCAACTCGGCGACATGTCGAAAGGGATGAAACGAAAGGTCGCCATCGCCCGCTCGCTGGTCAACGACCCCGACGTGCTGATCTACGACGAGCCTGCAAGCGGTCTGGACCCGCTGACCACCAACTACATCATCGAGTTCACCGAGCGACTTGCCCAGGAGGGAAAGACGGTGGTTTTCTCCGCGCACAACCTCTTTCACGTCGAGTCGATCTGTGACCGGGTGGCGATCATGAACGAGGGGGAGATCGTCGCCCGTGGCGACCTCGCACAGCTGCAAGCCGAACACGGTGAGACCCGGTATCACGTCTACACGAGCGTCGAGGTGCCCGGGAGCGTCCAGGAGAACGGCCGCCACCGGCGCGTCGTCGAGAGTATGGACGCCGTCGAGACGGTCCGCGAGGCCGCCGAGGCCGCCGGCGGGCGTGTCGAGGATATCCGCACCGAGGCCTCCAGCCTCGAGGACGTCTTCCTCAACGTCGCCGAGGACGGCGCCGACGCCGTCGAGAGCGGTGACCGGACCGGCGTTGGCGACCGCATCGCCGGCCCAGACGGGGGCGGGCGTCGAACCGACCGGGTGCGGTCAGAGTCGGGGAGCGAGGGGGGCTGATGCACCCGCGCAAACTGCTGCGTATCGCCCGCTGGGAGGTGACAAAGAACGCCGGCGGGGTCGACCGTCGGACCGCCGCCGTCGCGGTTGGGGCGTTGCTCCTCCTGGGTGTGCTCGCGCCGGCTATCGCCGGCAGCGGCGTCGCAGTCGACCAGGGTCTCTACCGCGTCGGGGTGGCCGCCGACAACCCCTACCACCCGGTGGCGGCCGGCGACGACACCTTTGCCGTCCGTGACCCGGACCCGGAGGCGCTCTCTCAGGGCGACATCGACCTGCTGATAACGGGGTCTAACCCGGTGACTGTTCGCGCCGCCTCCGACGCGAAAGGGCGGGCGGCGGCCGCGGAGTTTCGCTCCGCCGTCGAGTCCTACAACGACGCACAGCTGGGGCGTGAGGGGGAAAACGAGACCGCCGCCTTCCCCGTCTCCGTCACACTCGAATACGAGAGCCGGTCGGACAGCGGGGGAGCCACGGCCGGCGGGGGTGGCGATAGTGGCGGCGATACCGCCGCCGGCGGCGGTGCCGGCGGGGGTGGCGGCGGTGCCGGCGGGGACGCCGACGACGGCGCAGTGAGCCCCGGCTCCGGCGGTGACTCGGGCGGGAGTGCTGCGGCCGACGCAGGCGGTGCCGGGGGTGTCCTCGGTGGTCTCGGGTCGGATAGCGGTTCGACGACCAACCCGTCGGACCTGGCCCCGCCCTTTCCCTTCGAGTCACTCGTGCTCGCGTTCGTGTTTATTGTCCCGCTGAACTTCCTGATCCAGGCCTACGGCTCGACGTTTCTCTCCGAGCGGCTCAACCGCCGTGGGGAGCTGTTGCTCGTCTCGCCGGTGACCCGGCTGGATATCATCGCCGGGAAGACACTGCCGTACTTCCTGGGGGCGATGGCGCTCGAGGCAGCCATCGCGGTCGGTCTCACGTACCTCGCGACGGGCTCACTCGGCGGACTCGTCTCCGTCCTCGCCGTGACACCGCTCGTCCTGCTCTTTCTCGCGGCGACCTTTCTCGGGGCGATGTTCGCCCGGTCGTTCAAGGAGCTCACCTTCCTGACGGTCACGATTACGGTCACGCTGACCAGCTACGCCTTTGTTCCCGCCATCTTCACCAACGCCGGCCCGGTCGCGCTCATCTCGCCGCTGACGGTCGTGGTCCGAACCCTCCAGGGCCAGGCGGTCCCGCTCGCCGACTTTGCCTTCTCGACGCTGCCGCCGCTCCTGACCGCGGCCGTCCTGTTCGGGCTCGGCGCCGGGCTCTACCGCGAGGAGGACCTGTTCGCCCAGCGGTCGGTCCCGCTGAAGCTGCTCGACGCGCTTGCCGGCCCGGTCCGCAAGCGCTGGCACGTCGGCGCGGTGACCGCCCTCCTGATCCCCTTTGTCTTCGTGCTCGAGCTGCTGGCCGTTGCCTTTCTGTTCGCGCTCGGGGAACTGTCGATCCCGCTCGTGCTCGTCGCCGTCGCGGTCATCGAGGAGGTGGCAAAGAGCCTCCACGTCTACGCCAGCTTCGAGCACAGCCGCTTCGAGCGAACCGTCCGAACCGGGCTGGTCGTCGGTGCCATCAGCGGCGTTGGCTTCTTTCTGGCGGAGAAGCTGACAGCCATCGCACAGGCGGTCGGGCTCGACGCGGTCCCGACCGGCGAGGCGGCGCTACAGACCGGGCTGATCCAGGGGGCGAATCCGCTCGTGTTGCTCGTCGCCTCGCTGGTCCTCCCGCTGCTGTTGCACGTCGTCACCGCGGCTATCTCCGCGGTCGGCGCGAGCCGGACCCGCCGGGCCTACCTGGCCGCCCTCGCCGTCGCCATTGTGGTCCACCTCGCGTACAATCTCGTCGTCCTCGGGGCGGTGGTCGGCGGTGTCTGACCTGCGCTTCTCGCCGCGGGCGACGGTCGCAAAGCGGGACCTGGCCTCGCTTCGCAGCGAGAAGACCATCGTGCTCGCACTCCTGATTCAGCTCTTTATCGCCGCCTTCTCGTCGTTTCTGGTCGTTGGCCTCACCTCGCTGTACGAGCCAAGCTCCGTCCAGGGCGGCGGGGTCGATATCGGGGTCAGCGGGGAGGCCCGCGAGGAGCTCGTCGCCGCCGCGGACGAGGTTGACGGTGTCGTCACCTCGACGTACACCGACGCCGACACCGCCCGCGCACAGTTCAGGAGTGGCCGGCTTGACGCCGTCCTCGTCGGGGAGTACGCCGACACCGGGGACGGCAGCCAGGTCGCGGTCACGGCCACCGTCCCCGACGGAAACGTGCAGACGACACTCGTCGTCGTCCAGCTCCGGTCGGTGCTGACCCAACTCGAGCGCGACGAGCGGGCCGACCGGACCGAACACCTCCAGTTCGAGCCGCTTGCCCTGCCGGCGGAGGCCAACGCCAGCCCCTACTTCGGCTTCACCTACACCGTCCTCGTCCCGCTGTTGCTGTTTCTCCCACCGTTCATCAGCGGTTCGGTGGCTGTCGACACCCTCACCGAGGAGTTCGAACGTGGCACCCTCGAACTCCTCCGGGTCGCACCCGTCTCGCTGACGGATATCGTGGACGCCAAAGCCGCCGCGATGATACTGCTCGCGCCGGTACAGGCCGGTGTCTGGCTGCTCCTGCTTGCGGTGAACGGGATCACCGTCGGGAGCCCGCTGGCCCTGCTGGTGATGGTGGCTGCTATCGCGACCCTGCTCGTGGGCCTGGGGCTGGGGCTGGGGCTGGTGACCCGGGACCGCCGCCAGGCCCAACTCCTCTACTCGGTGCTTGCCCTGCTCGTCTTCGCGGTCGCGGCGCTGTTGCCCGAGCACCCCGCCACGACCGTCGCCCGGCTGGCCGTCGGGAGCGCCACCTCCGGCACGCTCGCTCACGTGGTCGGGTTCGCCGCGCTCGCGGTCGCCGGGGCCGTTGTCGTCCGGGCCTACGCCGGCCGGGTCGACGTCGAGTCGCTGTCCTGATACTGCCGGCTGTACGTCTGTAACGAATTTCGCGACCCCGGAGTCGCGGATAGCTTCAAACAGTTACAGTCAGCAGTATGAGTCACGGTCGACCACCCCCACTTTTGAGCCCCGCACCCGACGGGAGGGCATGGAGTACACGACGCTTGGCAACACCGGGATGGAGGTCAGCCGCATCTGCCTTGGCTGTATGAGCTTTGGCTCCCCGGAGTGGCGCGACTGGGTGCTCGACGAGGCGGAGAGTCGGCCGCTCATCGAGCGTGCCCTCGACCTGGGGATCAACTTCTTCGACACCGCCAACATGTACTCGGTCGGCGAGTCCGAGCGTGTGCTGGGGAACGTGCTCTCGGAGTACGACCGCGACCGGCTGGTCGTCGCCACGAAGGGGTTTTTCCAGATGGACGAGGACAACCGCAACTCCGGGGGGCTCTCCCGGAAGGCTATCGAGCAGGAACTGGACAACTCCCGCGAACGACTGGGGATGGACACGGTCGACCTCTACCAGCCCCACCGCTGGGACTACGACACGCCGGTCAAGGTGACACTTGAGGCGCTGGATGACGCCGTCCGTCGGGAGAAGATACGGTACTTCGGGGCGTCCTCGATGTGGGCCTACCAGTTTGCCGAGGCACTCCACACCAGCGACCGGCTGGGGCTGGACCGATTTATGACGATGCAGAACCACTACAACCTGGTCTACCGCGAGGAGGAGCGGGAGATGCTGCCGCTGTGTGACCGGGAGAACGTCGGTGTCATCCCCTGGAGCCCGCTCGCACAGGGGTACCTGGCACGGCCACACGACCAGCTCACAGCCACCCCCCGCGGCGAGGAACTCGCCGAGCGCCACGCGGAGTACCGCGCCGGCGGTGGCCCCGAGATCAACGCCCGGGTCGAGGAACTGGCCGACGACCGGGGTGTGAGTATGGCACAGGTCGCGCTGGCGTGGGTCCTCCACCAGGACACGGTCGACGCCCCCATCATCGGTGTCAGTAGCGTCGAGCACCTGGAGGACGCCGTCGAGGCGTTGGAGGTCTCGCTGTCGGACTCGGACCTCGCGTATCTGGAGGAGCCATACGAGCCGCTCGCGGTGTCCGGACACGAGTGACCTGTCTCTCCCGCCTGTGACCTGTGGACCCTTGTGGGAGGACGGGACTCCCCCGGGTGCAGTCGGTGGTGACGCCCGCCACACACGGGCCGGTCGGGGGCCGCCCAGACAGCACAGCAGGGGGTGCTCGTCACCGACCCCGTGGCGCAGGCCTGGGTGAGCAGATCATATATCCGGGCAACCACCCAGTGTTCGGGTAGGTGGACCGCGTATGGACGACTGTGAGAGCTCTCCGGAGCCCGACCCTGCGGGGCTGGAGACACGGCGCCCGGGCGAGGACCCCGAGGACCCGTACGAGGACGTCGACATCGAGACCCTGCCGGACTGGTGGCGGGAGGGGGTCGAACTCCACCGCGAGTACGACCTCCGGCCCTACCGGCCGCCACGGTTCACCGACGGGGCGTTCACACAGGCGGTGATCGTCGACCTCGAGGCCGAGGTCGGCGTCGAGATCCGGCTGTCGGGGCTGGACACACAGCAGGGTGTGGAGTGGACACTCCTCGTGGACGGTGAGCCGGTCACCACACTCCCTCGGCAGCGCTCGCCGAACGGCTACACCGTCTACGGCCTCTCGTCGGCGGCGTTCGAGCGGCTCGTCCGGGAGGCTGCTGACTGAGCCGACCCGGTACCCTGCACAAAGTATAAGCAACAGTCAGAGCAAGCCAGATTCGATGGCAACACGGCATCTGGTCGCCGAGGAGTCCGAACTCGCCGAGGACGGTGACCGCGTCCTGACGGACGTGCGAGGGACCGAGGTTGCGGTGTTCCGCGTCGACGGCGAGTTTCACGCCCTGGCGAACTTCTGTGTCCACCAGGGCGGACCGCTCTGTGAGGGGGAGTTGTCCGGCGAGTACGGCGTCGCCGACGATGGCTGGACGTGGGCCTACGACGACCGGCAGAAAAACATCACCTGCCCCTGGCACGGCTGGCGATTCGACGTCCGTGACGGGGAGAGTATCGACGACGACCAGTATCGGGTCCCGACCTACGACGTCGAGACCGAGGACGGGGCGGTCTACATCCTCCGTTAGAGCCCGAACACCTCTACCGCCTTCTCGCCCATCAGCTTGCGCACCTGGTCGTCGTCGAGCTGTGCCCTCGCCGGCTGGAGCACCTCGGCGGGCGGGTCGAAGTCCGGATGTGGGTGGTCGGTGGAGTACAGCAGTGTGTCGCCGCCGCCGGCCATCTCCATCGCCCAGCCCATGTGCTCGGTGTCGTCGGTGTGGCCCAGCGGCTGGGTCGTGATGTGGAACTGGTCTCTGATGTACTCGCTCGGGCGCTTGGTGAGCATCGGGAAGTCCTGCGAGCACTGGAGATAGTGGTCGTCGAGGCGCCACATCATCCAGGGGAGCCACTCCGCGCCCGACTCCTGGAGCACCCACTCGAGGCCGGGGAACTGCTCGGGCACGCCGTTACAGACCAGCGAGATGAGGTGCCACATCGACTCGACGGGGAAGCTAAAGGCGTGACTCTCGGAGAACGTCTCGGCCCACCGGCGCTGGACGGGGAAGGTGCTCGCGGCCTGGACGTCCTGGCTGTGCATCACAATCGG
>JAQCNN010000065.1 GCA_028275005.1 Salinirussus sp. | reverse complement strand
TCGGGACGCTCGAATCCTGGGACGACGACGGGGTCGTACTCGATGCTGGCCGTGAGGTCAGGGTCCCCGCCGACGAACTCGGCCTCGGTCGGGGGTCACCCACGCAGGTCCGCAAGCGGTTCGGCCTCGTCCAGCACCTGCCGTTGCGGTTCGTCCCCGGTGACCCGCCGCGGCTGGCCGAGGAGGAACAGGACCGGCTCTACGGGTGGACCCGCGGGACCGGGCGGGTCAACGTCAACAGCGCGACCCGTGCGGAGATACGGGCGACGGTCAACCGGGCCGGTCACGCCGACGACATCCTGACCGTCGAGCGGCTGGGCCTGCTCGAAGGGAGTATCGTCTGTGCCGAGGGAACCGACCCGCCGGGGCTGCTGGCGAGTATCGGCGGCTACCTCCGGTCGGAGCTGCTTGCTGTCGTGTCATGAACCGCAGGAGACTCGCACTTGGCGGCCTGCTTGTCGTGCTCGTGCTGAGCGGCTGTGCCGGGTCGACCGAGGTCTCCGAGGAGGACCTGAGCGGTGACGCCGAGTACGACTGGGAGACGGACGCGACGGTCGCAGTCGAGGTGAGTGACGTCTCCTACCGGACTGTAGTGAACCTGACGAACTCCTCGACAGTCGAGGTCTTCCAGCGCGACGCCCTCGGGGGCGACGGGGCAGTGCAGATCTCGGCGCTGCAGTTCCAGTACCCCAACGGCACCGTCGTGAACGCCACCGAGGGGAATCTCTCGGCGACACTGGAAGCCGAGCGCACGCAGATCACGCTCCCGGCCGAGACCGGGAAGGTCGGCTACACCGCCGAACGGGTTGGCAACGAGTTTGCCCTCCCGGTCTTCGCCGAGGGGTCGTACAGCGTCACGCTACCGCCGAGTACGCGTGTCGGTGTCCCGGTCCTCTCGCACGCTGACCCCGGTGGCTACCGGACCAGTGTGGCCAACGACCGGATGACACTGCAGTGGGACACCCTCTCGGACGGCGGCATTAGCGTTCGTTACTATCTCCAGCGCGACCTCTGGATCTTCGGGGGGATCGCGGTGATATCGGTGACACTCGGCGCCGGCGGCCTGGTCTACTACCTCAGGCAGATCCGCAACCTCGAAGAAAAGCGCGAGGAACTGGGTCTCGACGTGGACTACGAGGACGACCCGACTGACGACGGCCCGCCGCCGGGGATGCGGTAGGGGCCGCCACCGCCTGCCGGCACCTCTGGGAGTCGGTGACTCTTTTACCCGTTCGGTCTTACCTCGGGTATGCGTGTCGCGCTGGTGACCGTCGGCGACGAACTCCTGGCCGGCGACACCGTCAACACGAACGCCGCGTGGCTGGGCCGGCAACTGACCGGCCGCGGGGTCGGTGTCGAGCGGGTGACCGTCGTCCCGGACCGCGAGGGGGATATCGCGAGAGTCGTCAACGAGTACCGCGCGGAGTACGACGCGGTGGTGGTCACGGGCGGGCTCGGACCGACCCACGACGACCTGACGATGGACGCCGTGGCGGCCGCGTTCGGGACCGAGACCGCCGAGTGTGAGGCGGTCTACGAGTGGCTGGCGGCGGACGGTTACGCCCGAGAGGACCTCTCTGAGGGGACCGCACACATCCCAAGCGGTGCGGAACTGCTGGAAAACCCTGAGGGTGTCGCACCCGGCTGTGTTGTCGGTGACGTCTACGTCCTGCCGGGGGTGCCCGCCGAGATGAAGGCCATGTTCGAACTGGTCGCCGACCGCTTCGAGGGCGAGCCGACCTACACCGAGACGGTGGTCGCGGACGAGTCCGAGAGTAGCCTCATCGACAGGGTCGCACAGGTCCGCGAGGAGTTCGACGTCGGGGTCGGGAGCTATCCGGGGGAGACAGTCCGGCTGAGGATACGAGGAACAGACGAGACAGCGGTCGCGAACGCGGCGGCGTGGTTGCGCGAGCGGGTGGACTCCGCCGGCTAAGCCGGGCGGTGAGCGCCGGTCCCCTACCGGGAGAGGTGACGGAGCCACAACACCGTGACCAGGATGCCGCCCAGCCCGATGACCCACCCAACGACGTCGATGACGCCGGTCTGCACGGAGACCTCGCCGGCCGCGGTCAGCAGTGTCATGCCCGCCGCTTACCGGTCCCGGATATAAATCGTTCCGGTTCGCTTTTGCACGCGGTCGGCCTATCAGGTGTATGCGCACCGTCGGGGTCGTTGTCAACCCAGTCGCCGGGATGGGGGGTCGGGTCGGGCTGAAAGGCACCGACGGGAAGGTTGAGGAAGCCCGCGAGCGGGGTGCCGAGCCGCGCGCCCCCGAGCGCGCACGGAGGGCACTCGACGCGATGGCCGGGGTCGACAGGTCACTCCGGGTACTGGCATATGCGGGGGTGATGGGCGCGGACGCGGCACGGGCAGCCGGCTTGGCGCCCGTCGTCGTCGGTCAGCCGGCGGCCGGGGCGGACGCGGGTGTCGGTGAGACGACCCCAGAGGACACCCGCGACGCCGCCCGGACGTTGGTCGAGGAAGGCGTGGATATCGTCCTCTTTGTCGGCGGGGACGGAACCGCGGCCGATATCGCGGAGACGGTTGCGACACCGGACGGGCAGACGCCCATCCTGGGTGTGCCGGCGGGCGTGAAGGTGTACTCCTCGGTGTTCGGGGTGTCGCCGGCGGCCGCCGGGCGCGTGGCGGCGACCTACGAGGAGACGGAACCCGCCGAGGTCAACGACATCGACGAGGACGACTACCGCGCCGGCGAGGTCCGGACGGAGCTTCGGGCGGTCGCTCGGGTCCCGGTTGCGGAGCAGCGCCAGGCGAGCAAACAGCTCGCTGGCGGCAGTGTCGAGGGCCTGGCCGCGGGCTTTGTCGAGGCTGTCGAGCCGGGGGTGACGTATGTCCTCGGGCCGGGGAGTACACTCGGCGAGATAAAGGACCGGCTCGGGGTTGCGGCGACGGCACTCGGCGTCGACGTCTACCGGGACGGGACTGTGTGTGCGTCCGATGCCGCCGAGTCGGAGATCCTGGCGACGCTGGGGGCGGACAACGTCGTGGTCGTCTCGCCGGTCGGCGGCCAGGGTTTCGTGCTGGGCAGGGGGAACAAACAGGTCTCCCCGGCGGTGCTCAGGCGCTCGGAGCTCGTGGTCGTTGCCTCGCGGACAAAGCTGGCAGCCGTCGGCGTCCTCCGGGTCGACACCGGGGACCCCGACCTGGACGAGCAACTACGGGGCTGGCAGCGGGTCCGGGTCGGCCGGTTCGAGACCCGGCTGGTCGAGATAGTCTGACCTAAGTGCCACCCCAAGATCTGTCACGGTCTTCTCCGTGTAATAGGCTGTAATGATACTATTAAGACCCCCCGTCTCCAGAGGCTGGTATGGAGACGCGCAAAGTGCAGCGGCTGGGGCCGTCGACGCTCGCCATGACGCTGCCCGCGGAGTGGGCAAGCGCACACGATGTCGAGAAGGGCGACGAGGTCTCACTACGGGTCGGTGGGAAGGGGGCGCTGACGGTGATGCCGGAGTCCGTCCAGACCGAGGACACGGAGGCGATGATCAGCGCAACGGGGCTCAGCGCCGACGCCGTCGAGCGAGCAATCGTCGCGCAGTACGTCCTCGGCCGGCGGATCATCCACGTCGAGGCGCCCGAGAGCGAGACACTCGAGAGCGCACACATCAACGCCGTCTACAACGCAGAGAGCCAACTGATGGGGCTGGGTGTCATCGAGGAGACGCCGGACAGTATCGCCATCCGGTGTTCGGTCGACCCCGAGGACTTCACACTCGACAATCTACTGGAGCGTCTGGAGTCGACGGGGTCGACGATGCGCAACGAGGCGGCAAAGGCGCTCGCACACAACAACCCGGACCTCGCCCAGCGGGCGCTGAACCGCGAGCGCCAGGCCAACAAGATCTTCGTGCTGTTGTTGCGCCTGATCTTCACGGCCTACCAGAACCCCACCCTGGCTCGGGCGGTGGGGCTGAAGGACGGCTTCCCGCTGATCGGCTACCGGTCGATCGCGAAGAATCTCGAACTCACAGCCGACAACGCAGAGGATATCGCCGACATCGCGCTGGCGGCCGAGGACAACGCGCTCAACGTCGACAACGACACGATGCGTCGGATCCGTGATTTCACCGACGAGGTCGACGAGATCACGGAACTGGCCGTCGAGGCCGCCGTCGAGCGGAACTTCGACACTACCGTGGACGTGCGCGAACGCTTTGCCGACATCGAGGACCGCGAGGAGGAGATCCTCGCCGACCTGCCGGAGATGGACAACAAACACCTACTCGAGATCCGCGAGGTGCTCGTGAGCCTCCAGCAGACCGCACAGTACGCTGTCCGGAACGCCGAGATCGCGACCAATCTCGCACAGAACGAGGAGGACACTCACACCACGATCAGCTGAGCGGGCACCCGCGTCTCGCGGGGTGAACCGAGTGAACTAAGTGGCCGTCGGAGAAGGCTGAGGTATGGCAGAACAGGCCGGGCGGTCGGATATGGGCACCGGGCTTGCCTTTGTCTTCGGCGTGATCGCCGTGCTCGGCGCCTTGGTGACGACTGTGACCTCCTACATGGATGCTGTGGGCGGGAGCGATATGCAGGTGGTCGCCGGCCTCGGCATGGCGGTCGCGATGCTCGCCGGCGGGCTGGCTGTTGCCGTTATTCACGCCTACGGGTGACCCCAGCGACGCCGTCGCCACACCCCAGTTCCAATAACCGTTAAGAGCGTACAGCCCCTTTATCCTGTAATGGTCGATCTTAGCGAGGAGGATCAGAAGATCCTGGAGGTCCTCCAGGAGAAGGTCTCCGGCGGGGAGGCGTACGTGCGGGCGAAAAACATCGCCAGCCAGCTCGGGCTCTCGTCGAAACAGGTCGGCGCACGCCTACCGAAACTCGCCGAGGAGGAGGCAGAGGTCGACGTCGAGATCGAGAAGTGGGGACGGGCCCGCTCGACCACCTGGCGGGTCACCCGGGGCTGAGCGCACAGTTGACGGGTTTTTCACCCCGGAGGTCTGACCGCCGGCTATGACTGTCCGGGTCGAACGGGTCGTCGAAGTGCCCGCACCGCTGGCCGACGTGTGGTCGTTTATCGCCGACCCGGAGAAACGCGCTCGCTCGATCAGCGTCGTGACCGACTACGAGGACCTGGGCAACGGGAAGGCGGTCTGGCAGGTCAAGCTCCCCATCCCCGTGATCAACCGGACGATCAGCGTCGAGACCGAGGACCGCACGCGTGACCCTCCGCAGTACGTCGAGTTCGTCGGAAAGTCGAAGGTGATGCGTGTGGTCGGCGAGCACACCCTCGAGGAACAGGCCGACGACACCCGGCTGACCAACCGGTTTGTCGTCGACGGCAAGCTCCCCGGTGTCGAGCGCTTTTTCAAACGCAACCTCGAATCCGAGTTCGACAACCTCGAACGCGAGCTGCACGAGGACCTGGGGCTACAGTACTGACACGGGCCGGCCACAGCCCCGGCACGCCCTCGGCGCGAGCATTGCGGGGGATTTATAATCGTAGACCACTCTGATATGGATGCCGGCAAGGCGCTTTTCACGTCGACACCGGCACACTGCTCGGCCTCGCGGGCACCCACCCGGCATCATCGGGCTGTCCGGACAGCCCACTCCCACCGCCTCCTCGTCTTCCGAACTGTGACACAGAGCCGTCGGCACGTGTTCTAACCCACCGAGTTACTCGGCGGCGACTGGCCTCACTCGGACTCGGGAACGTCCCCGGCGGGGTCGAGGGCAGCCAGTGCCGCCTCGATGTCCTCGCGAGTGACCGTGACCTGGTCGGTGTGTTCGTCGGCGGCCTCGGGGTCGACCGTCCCTGCGACCGTCCGGACCGCCCGCAATGAGGCGTCGCGGACCAGCGCCTCGAGCTGGGCGCCCGAGAAGCCGCCCGTCTCCGCGGCCACGGTATCCAGGTCGACCTCCGCGGTGAGTGGCGTGTCGCGGGTGTGGACCGCCAGGACCTCTCGGCGGGCGGTCTCCCCGGGGAGTGGAACCTCGATGTGGCGTTCGAGCCGTCCCGGCCGGAGCAGCGCGGGGTCGAGGCTGTCCTTGCGGTTCGTGGCGGCGAGCACGAGCAGCGACGGGTGTTCGGCCGCCCGGTCGAGTTCGGTCAGTAGCTGGGAGACAACCCGGTCGGTCACCTCGCCGGTCTCGCCACGGCGGCCGGCGACGGCGTCGACCTCGTCGAGGAAGACAACGGCCGGCGCGGTCTGTCTGGCCCGCTCGAAGACCTCTCGGACCGCCTCCTCGCTCTCGCCGACATACCGGTCCAGGAGTTCCGGGCCGGCCACGCGCAGGAAGTTGACGCCGCTCTCCCCCGCGACTGCCCGCGCGAGCAGTGTCTTACCGGTACCGGGGGGGCCGTACAGGAGGACGCCCGACGGCGGGTCCGCGCCCGCAGCCTCGAACAGCGGGCCGTAGGAGAGCGGCCACTCGACGGCCTCGCGAAGCCGGTCTTTGGTATCCTCGAGCCCGCCGACATCCCCAAAGGTTTCCTCTGGGGACTCGGCGACGTACTCCCGCATCGCGGAGGGGTCGACAGCCGCGAGCGCCCGCTCGAAGTCCGCCGCCGTTACGACGGGCTCACGCTCGCGCTCGCCGTCGGCCTCCTGTCGGAGCGCGCTCATCGCGGCCTCCCGGGCCAGCGAGGCCAGGTCGGCGCCGACGAACCCGTGGGTTCGGGCGGCTACGGTGTCGAGGTCGACGTCCGCGGCGAGTGGCATCTCCCGGGTGTGGACCGTCAGGACCTCCCGGCGGCCGGCCTGGTCGGGGACACCGACCTCGATCTCGCGGTCGAACCGCCCTCCGCGACGGAGCGCCGGGTCGATGTCGTCGACACGGTTGGTCGCGCCGATGACGACGACACCCTCGTCGGTGTCGAGCCCGTCCATCAGCGTCAGCAGCTGGGCGACCACACGGTTCTCCATGTCGGCGTCCTCGTCGCGGGCGCCGGCGATAGAGTCGATCTCGTCGATAAACAGGACCGCCGGGGCGTTGTCGGCCGCCGCCTCGAAGGCCTCCCGGAGGCGCTGTTCGGACTCGCCTTTGTACTTCGAGACGACCTCGGGGCCGGAGATGGTGTCGAAGTACGCGTCGACCTCGTTGGCTACCGCGCGGGCGATCAGTGTCTTGCCCGTCCCCGGCGGCCCGTAGAGGAGCACACCTTTTGGCGGGTCGACACCCAGACCGGCGAACGTGTCGGGCTCTGTCAGCGGGAGTTCGACCGTCTCCCGCACCATGTCGAGTTCGTCGTCGAGGCCGCCGATATCCTCGTAGGTCGTGCCGGTCGGCTCCTCGTCGAGCCCCTCGTCGGCCTCGTCGACGGTCGCGGGCTCGGGGTCGATACGCACGGCGGTCGCGTCGGTGACCCGGACAGTGCCCGAAGGGCCGGTCTCACTGACGACGAACGACTCCCCGTCCACGCGCAGACGCTTGCCCGGCGCGACGATCCGGTCCTGGAGCCGTCCGCCTGCCGTGCTCTCCGAGGGGAGGTCACGGCGACCGCCCTCGTCACCGGCCGCGCCGTCTCCGGCCGGCCGAAGGGTGACGGTTGCGGCCTCCTCGACGGAGGCGCCACGGAGCCTGACCGTGTCCCCGACGGTCGCGCCGGCGCTTTTCCGGGTGTCGGCGTCGACCCGGACCACACCCTCGTCGTTGCCGGGCCAGACCTTCGCGACGGTCTCGCGGTCACCCTCGATGACGACGGGGTCGCCGCTCAGGAGCCCCAGCTCTGACTGGAGGCTCTCGGGCAGGCGGGCGATCCCCCGCCCGGCATCACGCTTTCGCGCGCCCTCGACGCGGGCGCGGACCTCCCCACTCGTACCAGCCTCGCTCATACCCCTCGTAGGGGCGACACCGGGATAAGTCCGGCCCGGGCGGTCGGGTGCCGGCCGTTCGGCCGGGAGAAATCTATTTATCCGTCGCTGGTCGACAGCATATTATGGTCTCGACAACCACGCGCGACGAGATGACGTGGTACGAGTGTGACCAGTGTGGCCTCCTGTTCGACGACGAGACGGATGCCAAACAGCACGAGGAAACCTGCACCGACGAGGAGCCGTCCTATATCCAGTAGCGGGGGGCAGGCCTCGAGACCCGGCGCTCACCCCTCCCCCTCCTCGGTTTCGGCGGGGACGACCTCGTAGGAGTGTTCGCTCATCCCGTCCTCCGCGAAGACGAACACCCGGCCGTCGACGGTGTCCGCTACCGTCACGGCAACCCGGAGGCCGTTGCCGACGTCCTCGACGGCAACGCCAGGAAAGACGGTCGTCCGCTCCGCCTGGTCGAGCAGCACCCGGCCGACGCCGGTACCCTGGAGGATCTCGTCTTCGGTCTTTCGCTCGTTGACGTAGACGAGGACCCCCTGTGTGTCGGAGCCGTCGGTGACGAGTACGTGGATGTCCTTGCCGGGTGGGGTGTTCAGCGTTCCCGTCACCTTCTCGGGAACCCCGCGGTAGAACACCTCCCGCCCGTCGGTGTACTCGACGAGCACACCGTCGGCCTGGAGTTCGACGGGCAGCGTGTCCGGCGCGACCTCCGAGCGTCCCTCCATACCGGGCCGTTGGCGGTCGACGCCTAAAACGGCGTCCATGTCGCCGGCCACCGCGACCGCGGTCCCGGGGTTAGCTACCGGAGACACTCGCGTACACCACCGCGAAGGTCGCCGCGGTGGTCACCATCCCGACGCCGAAGGGAAGTATCGGGGTCACGCCGGGAAACTGCTGGAGCCCGGCGACGACGACAGCAATCCCGCTCAGCGACGCGATGGCGGTCCCGACGACCAGCTGCTGGCGGCGCAGTGCCTCGTCGCTCGTCGACTGCCCGGCGTCCCTACTGTCGCCGGTGTCGTCGCTGTGACCGGAGCGGGTGTCCGCCCGCTCATCACCGCCAACGCCGTCTGACACACCCGGGGTTCGGTGAGCGAGCCAAAGTGCGTTCCGCACCGGGCGGGCGAGGCCGGTGTCCGTTCCGCAACGGTGAAATACCGCGCCGCGGGAGTCACACCCACGATGGACGGTCAGGCGGCGGCGCCCGCGGCGGGCACGGTCCTCAACGCGCTCGCGAACGGCCGTGGCTCGGCGTTCGCTATCGACGAGTACACCACGGCGACGGTAGAGTTGGCCCCCGGCTCAGACGTCGACGGGACGGTTGCGGGCGCGCCCGATGCCGACACGGAGCTCGTCGAGACCTGTCTCAGACGGGTCACCGAGCGCTTCGGTGACGGTCAGGGCGGCACCGTCCGGACCGAGAGCGACGTGCCGATGGCCTCGGGGCTAAAGTCCTCGAGTGCGGCGGCGAACGCGACGGTGTTGGCGACGCTTGACGCCCTGGGGGCGGCCGACGAGGTCGCGCGAGAGGAGGCGGCCCGGGTCGGTGTCGAGGCCGCCCGCGACGCGGGTGTCACGGTGACCGGGGCCTTCGACGACGCCAGCGCCTCGATGCTGGGGGGTGTGACAGTCACAGACAACACGACCGACGAACTGCTCGCCCGCGCCGAGCGCGAGTGGGCGGTCCTGGTCTACACGCCGCCGGAGCGCGCCTACAGCGCGGACGCGGACGTGACCCGTTGCCGGCGGGTCGCACCGGTCGCGGACCTGGTCGCGGACCTGGCGCTGGACGGGGAGTTCGGGACCGCGATGACGGTCAACGGGCTGGCGTTCTGTGCTGCCCTGGAGTTTCCGGCCGACCCGGTGGTCGCGGCCATGGACCGGGTCACGGGCGTGTCACTGTCGGGGACCGGCCCCAGCTACACCGCGGTCGGCACGCAGCAAGCCCTGGCGGAGGTCGCCGAGCGCTGGGCAGAGTACGACGGCAGGACCTGGCTGACGACCACACAGACGGAGGGGACACGAGTACAATGAGCAATACCGACAGACCACGACGACGATGAGCGACCAGACGCCCGAGGAGATGGATCTTGAGGAACTGCGCACCGAGATACGCGGGATCGACCGCGAGATCGTCGAACTCATCGCGCGACGGACGTACGTCGCCGACACCATCGCCGGGGTGAAAGCCGAGCGAGGGTTACCGACGACCGACGAACAGCAGGAACAGCAGGTGATGGACCGGGCCGGCGACAACGCCGAGCAGTTCGACGTCGACGCCAACCTCGTCAAGGCGATCTTCCGGCTCCTCATCGAGTTGAACAAAGTTGAACAGCGGGAGTCTCGGTAGCGTTCTAAAAGAGCGTATTAGGTTCTCTATCGCCGATATAGACGCGCCGAGCCTTTTTTGGAGACGCCTTCACGTTCTGTCGGGGTCGATGAGTTACCGGAAGATTGGACTCTCATCCCGTAAACGACCCTGTCGATACGCGCAGCGTCGGCGAGAGCGTGGCACGTGATTAACTGCCGTACCTCGATACTGTTCTCACCCAAAGACACAATATTCTGTATCACCATAGTTTTCTGTATGCCCAGCATCACGGTCAACGTCGACGACGACCTCAAAGAGCGGATGGAGAAACATCCGGAGATCAACTGGAGCGAGGTCACCCGCCAGGCTATCCAAGAGAAGATCGAGACGCTCGACGTGATGGACGAGCTGACGTCCAAGAGCGAACTCACCGAGAGTGACGTCGCCGAAATCGCTGACAAAATCAACGAGAGCGCACGCCAACGCGTCGAAGAAGAGTCGGAGTAATCTCGACGGATGAAGCTGGTTGTCGATGCCAACGTCGTCATCTCCGCACTCATTGCTGACTCGAAAACCCGCGAACTCATCGTTACGCTCGAACCCGATCTCTTTACACCCGAGTTCGTCCACGACGAAATCGGGAACTACGAGGAGCTGATCGTCGAGAAGTCAGGGATGACTCCAGATCGAGTCGCACAGTTTATTGATCTCCTCTTCCAGTATATCGAAGTCGTTCCCGCCAGCGAGTTCTATCCGTATATCGAGCAGGCCGAAGAGGCGATTGGCGATACTGATCCCGACGACGTGTTGTACCTGGCATGTGCCCTCGCCACCGATGCCGATATTTGGAGCGACGACTCCGACTTCGAGGAACAGGATGTCGTTGGGGCCCACTCGACGAGCAACGTGATCAACTCGTTCGACACGGTCTAGCCGATCCAAACAGTGGCCTGTAGAATGAGGGAGTTCCTTCTTTTATATGCGGCAGCAATAGGATGTCCGTTACGCCCGTATTCGATATCCTGAGAGTGAGTCGGATGACAATTTTCATGCGAATTTATCATGGATTTAACCTACCTGAACAAGGTCGAACAGCGGGAGTCACGCTGAGGGCACGACAGCAGTTTGCGCTACCCCCCGGGGAACGGTGTGCCCGGTGACGTGCAGACCCCGGGCTGACGGGTGTCGTCGGGACGTGCGGGCTCATCACGGCCGTCGGGGCCGTCCTCAGTTGTAGGTCTCGGCCAGTGCGTCGAGGGCCTCGTGGCGCTCGGTGGAGTGGGGGGCGGTCAGCGGTGAGACGCTGGTGTGACCGTCCAGCACGGCCCGACGGTCGGTCCCCTGGGGGTCGGGGACCTCTCCGCCGGACATCAGCTCCCAGATCGGGTCGGTCAGCTCGATCTCCGCACCGTCCTGTTTGGCCTCGAGCATGTGGACCTCGGAGGGGTGAGTGACACGCATCTCCCCCGTTGCGCGCTCGGGAACGGGGACGTTCACGTTCAGGTAGTCGGCCTGCTCGAAGACCCCGGCACCGTGGGCGTGGTCTGCGAGGTAGGCCGCGACCCGCTCGGCCTCCGCGAACAGCCCGGGGTCGGGGTCGACATCCGCGAGCGAGATGTCATTCTCGACGGGGTAGTACATCGAGACGGCGATGGCGGGCACGTCGAAGAACGTCGCCTCGACGGCCGCGCTGACCGTTCCCGACCGGCCAAGCGTGTGTGCGCCGAGGTTCGCCCCCTCGTTACAGCCGGCGACAACGAGGTCGGCGTCGGGCACCAGCGCCTCCAGGCCCGCGATAATACAGTCACCGGGGGTGCCCTGGATGGCGTAGCCGATCCCCCGCTCGTGGACCGTCATCGAGTACGAGAGCGCGCGCCCGACGGCGCTCTGGTCGTCAGCCGGGGCGACAGCAGTCACATCGCCGACCTCGCCGAGCGCGTCGTACAGCGCCCGGATCCCGGCGGCGTCGATCCCGTCGTCGTTGGTCAGCAGGATCGTAGGGTCGTCCATGAACTCGTTGCGGCCGGAAGCCGCAAAAGGGTACCCCTCCTGCCTGCCAGGGGGTGGCGGGGCCGAGAGCAGCGCCGGGCCGGCTACCGTGTGACCGGGTCGATAACTGTCTGACTGTCGGCTACCAGGTTGTACGCCCCCTCGTCGTCGTTCCAGAGCACCAGAACGTTCTCGAACCACAGGACTGCACCGTAGTCGGCGGTCTCGAGCGTGCGATTCAGCGTCGTGGACTCGGTCAACACGGCAAAGTGGTCGACCCGTTCGCTGCCGTCCCCGACCAGAAAGAGCGGATTTCCGGAGCCGAGGTCCCGGCTGAGCTTCACCCCGACACAGTCCACCCGGTCGGTGACGTGGGTCTCGGTGTCGGCCATCCTCGCCACGCGGTCGGGGTCCGGCGTGAAGGAGACGCGCTCGCGGCCGTCCACCCGGAGCAGGCTGTAGGCGTACTGGACGTCGACGTTGACGAACTCGCCGTCACCCGGCGAGCGCCCCGAGGGGGTGTCGGCCGCTGTGCCGCGGTCACCCTCGTCGAGACGGCGCTGGAGGGCCGGGCGGTCGAGGTCGGGTCTACGGTCGAACGACCAGCACTCCCCGGCGGGCTGTTCGCCGGGCCACAGACGTAGCGTCGGCGCGTAGACACTCGCGCCCGTCGCCTCGACCGCGCGCTCGACGTCCCGGAGGTGGATGGCCGTCTCGCGGTCGGCCGGGGCTAGCGCGACCGCGGTCCCGCCCTCGGCGAGTGCGTCGAGATACCGGGTGAGGGTCCCGGCGGCGTCGTCCAGCTCCGAGAGGACGTTCGCAAAGAGCAGGAGGTCGACCGCCCCCGCACACCCCGGGTCCAAAGTCTCCGCACGGTCACGGTGGACGGTCGTGTGAAAGTTCCGCCCGGTCCCGTCGAGGAGCTGACGCAGCACGTCGGCTGCCGCGCTGGGCTCGACGGCGTGGTAGTCGACTAGTGTCCCCTCCGGCAGGAAGTCCTGAAGACCGAGCGCCGGCCCACCCACACCCGCGCCGACATCGAGGACCCGCAACTCCGCGGAGAGCAGGTCGTCGGCCGCGAGTTCGGCGAGGACGTACTGGACCGTCGCGTAGTAGGCGGGGAGGTGGTAGATGGCGTAGCCGAGCGCGGTCAGCCGGTCGTACTCGACGGGCTCGTCGTGGAGGTAGCTCGATTTGAACGCCCGGACCCGCTCGCGCAGGCGGTCGCCGGAGTCGCCGTCGGGCCAGCCGGCCCCCAGTTCGTCGACGAGCAGGTCCGCCACCTGGCGGCCGTACCGTTCCGGGAGCGCACCGACCAGCCGGTCCCCTTCGCCGCTGCCCTGGTGCCCCCGGTTGTCCTGGCCTCTCTCACCCTCCTCGACGGGGACGAACGTGTCGTCCTCGCGTTCCAGCAGGCTCAGCTCGACGGCGTGCTCGCGCAACACCTGTCGGACGGCAGCGGGGTGGGGCTGGCCCTCGACGTAGTCGGCGATCTCCTCGGGGTCGAGCGGGCGGACCTGCCGGAGGTAGCGGGCGTTGTCGAGCACCTCCTGGCGCTGTTGCCCGTTCATGCCTCCTCGTAGAGCCGGCGGAAGGTTTCGCGGTCGGCCTCGGCGACCCGACGCGCGGCCTCGGCAACCGCCTCCGCCCCCCCGAAGGCCGCCTGAATATCGGCGTAGACGCGGCCGTCTCCGCCGGTCACCCGCTCGACGAGCTCCGTGAGACCGGCCGAGACCGGGGTGTGGAACTCCTCGGGGACCTCCTCGGCGGCGAGCCCGTAGGCGAGGACGGCGGCGTGGACACGCGTCTGGACCGTCTCCATCGCCCGGTCGTGTTCGGCAGGCGTCGTCTCGAAGAGATGGTTGTCCCGGCCGGCCAGCGTCTCGCGGACGGTATCGGTGACAGGCCCGGCCGAGTCCGGGACGACAGCGACGTTTCCAGGCTCGGCGTCGGCCGCAAACAGGGGGTGGAGGCTCACCCGCTCGCGGTCCGGCGCGTGTTCCCGCATCGCAGTCACGGGGTCGGCCATCGTCCCCGTCACATCCAGTAGCGCCCGGTCGCCCCGCGGCGCGGCCGCGGCGATGGCCTCCTCGGCTGCGGGGACCGGGACCGCCACACAGACCAGGTCAAACCGCTCCTCGCCCTCGACCGGGACCGCCCGGAGCCCCTGGCTCACGTCGGCGGCGGCCGCCGCGACGGCCGGGTCGACATCCGTGACCGCAACCTCGAAGCCCGCCTCCCCGAGCACGTCGGCGAGCCACCGCCCCATCTCGCCGGCCCCGACCACGAGTCCGTTCATCGACCGTCGGTTGCCCGCGCCCGGGAAAAAACCGTTCGGTCGGTCGGGCCCTGTGGCTGTCGGACCGCCAGGGGCTGCCTCCGGAGAGGGACAAACGGCCCTTTTGCCCTCCAGCATCCTTTCCCCGGTGGCAGCGGACCGTCCCGTATGAACCGACGTCAGTCCCTCGCCGGGGGTATTTCGGTCGGTGTGGGGGTGCTCGCTGGCTGTCCGTCGGCTTTCGGTGATGAGTCCACCGCCCACAAGCCACAACTGGAGGTGTTCGTGACGAACGCCCTCGACGAGTCATACTGCTGGCTGTAACTGTTTGAAGATATCCGCGACCCCGGGGTCGCGAGATTCGTTACAGACGTACAGCCGGCA
>JAQCNN010000051.1 GCA_028275005.1 Salinirussus sp. | reverse complement strand
TACGCCGAGACCGAGCGCCACGTGGAGACCGGCGACCGGCTCCGCGTGCAGGTTGCCGAGCCCGCGCCGCCGTGGGCCGACGACCGCCCGCGCCTGGAGACGACCGTCCGGGTGCCGGGCCACCTGGTCGAGTTGGTCCGCGGGGGGACCGCGAGTGTCGGGACCGCGAGCCCGGAGTTGGCCGACCTGGTCGCCGCGGAGCCGCCGGAGGGCTGGACCCCGAGTTGGGGCCGGGACAGCGACGACGCCGACCTCGGCGCGCTGGACGCCGCACTCGGGGCGGCCGGCGTGGACGCCGAGGCAATCGACGCGGGGCTGGCCGACGGGCCGGCGGTCGCCGACGGTCCACACCGCTACTGGGCCGGCCACGACACCGTATTCGTCTGGTTCGGCCGTGCGTCACGGTTCGCGCTGGACGACCGTCGCCGCGAGGTGACCCCGACAATGCCCGGCCACCACAGAGTAAAGGCCGGCGCCCGGTCGGCGAGCGCGGCCGTCGACTTCGTGGAGGCTGTCTGTCCGGCCGCCGGCGCGGGCGACGACGGCAGTGAACTCCCCTTCGACGCCGTCACCCGGCAGTTCGGCCCACAGGAGGGTGCGAGCGTGCGACTCGACCACGGCAAGCCCGACGGTCGGCGGGTCGACCTCGGCACGGCCGAGGTGGTCGACCGGGACCCCGACGGGACCGTCCGGGTCCGCCGGGAGATGCGTTCGCGGGGGACCTACGACGCGCTCGGGACCGAGCGACGGCCCGGCGACGTCGCGGTGACGAAGCTGACGGAGGGGAAGTGGTGGTACCCGACGGTCTACCGGAGTGCCGACGGGGAGTCTCGGGGGACCTACGTCAACATCTGTACCCCCGTCGAGATATTCCCGGAGGCCGTTCGCTACGTCGACCTTCACGTCGACGTGGTAAAGCGGCCCGACGGGGCCGTCGAGCGGGTCGACGAGGACGAACTCGCGGCCGCCGTCGACGCCGGGAGCGTCCCCGAACCCCTCGCCGACCGGGCCCGTCAGGTCGCCGACGCCGTCGAGAACGCGCTGTAGCCGGACCACCCGCTCCGGCCCCGTGGCAACTATTTTATCTCGTGGTGTGATAGCATATTGCATGACACGGACAGACGGGGAGGCTCCGGAGCTGGACGAAGCGGAGCGCGAGGCACTACACAGCGTCGAACTCGGCATGGAGTTGCTCCGGCGCGCCCACGGTGACCTGGTCGGGGTTCACCACAAGACCGGCCGCGCGATGGACCACTTCGCGCGGGCCGAAGGACAGCTCCGGGCGTGTGGTTACGAGGGGTTGGCGGACGCGGTCCGGGACCGGTGCCTGCCACGCGGTGCCGTCGACGACCGGTGGACCTACGACCTATTAGAGAGCTTCGAGGAGGGGTTTCTGGCCGAGATCGCCGACGTCGAGGAGCACACCCGCGAGGTAGTCGCAGACGGGAGACGCCACGTCGCCGAGCGCCAGCAGGAGCGGGAGTGGCGCGGGCGGGCCCGCGAACCGCGGAACGACGGACAGTAGAGCATGGCAGCCGGCCCGGGGTATGCAGGTGCCGGCACGCACCTTTATAACCGTCTCAGGCGAGGATCGGGAGTACCATGCGCGCAGCAGTCTTCCAGGACGTCGACGAACCGTTCGAGATCACCGAGGTAGACGAGCCGGAGTGTGGCCCGGAGGACGTCGTCGTCGAGACCGAGGCGTCGGGGATCTGCCGGTCGGACTGGCACGTCTGGCAGGGCGACTGGAGTTGGGTTGGTGTGTTACCCGAACAGGGACAGGTCTTCGGCCACGAGCCCGCCGGGACGGTCGTCGAGACCGGCGAGGAGGTCGGGTCCGTCGCGGTCGGCGACCAGGTGACCGCCCCGTTCAACCTGAGCGACGGGACGTGCCCGCACTGCCGGGCGGGGCTGTCGAACATCTGTGACAATCTCGTCCCGCTCGGTTTTACACCGGCGGCCGAGGGCGCCTGGGCCGAGCAGTTCAGGGTGCCGGACGCCGACCAGAACGCCGTTGTTCTCCCCGACGAGGTCGACCCGGTCGACGCCGCAGGGCTTGGCTGCCGGTTCGCCACCTCCTTTCACGGTGTCAACCACCGCGCCGACGTCGAGCCCGGCGACTGGGTCGCCGTCCACGGCTGTGGCGGGATCGGCCTCTCGGCGGTCCAGATCGCCAACGCCGCCGGCGCGAACGTCGTCGCGGTCGACCTCGAGGACGAGAAACTCGACTTTGCCGAGGAGCTGGGGGCCGTCGAGACGGTCAACGCCGCCGAGGTCGACGACCCCGCGGGCCAGGCAGCCACGCTCGCCGGCGGCGGCTGTGACGTCGCGGTCGACGCACTCGGGATCGAGACCACCTGCCGAAACGCCATGGACAGCCTCGGCAAGCGCGGCACCCACCTCCAACTCGGGCTGACGACCGGCGAGGAGGAGGGGGAGGTGCCACTGCCTGTCGACGAGATGGTGTTCACCGAGCGGGACTTCGTCACCTCCTTTGGCATGCAGCCAAACTGCTTCGACGAGATCTTCGAGATGATGGGGTCGGACAAGCTCGACCCCTCGGCGATCATCGGCGACACCGTCGCCCTCGACGACGTCCCCGAGGTGCTTGAGTCGATGTCCGACTTCGATACGATCGGCTTTCCCGTCATCACCGAGTTCTGAGGCGACGGGGCGGCCGCGGCCGACCGGACCCCGTGCGGTGCCCGGGAGGACAGCGTTCAACCCCCCGGGGCAACCAGTAGAGGTATGATACAGCCGGACCTGTCGGGGCGGGTCGGACTCGTCACGGGGAGTGCAAAGGGCGTTGGCCGGGAACTGCTGCTCTCGCTTGCGGACTGTGGCGCGGACGTCGCGGTCCACTACCGGACCAGCGACGAGGCCGCGGCGGCGGTCGCCGCGACAGCCCGCGAACGCGGGGGGGACGTGACAGTCGTCCAGGCGGATGTCACCGACCCCGACGGCGTGGACGGGCTGTTCGACGCCGTCGAGGCCGACCTCGGACCCGTGGACGTGCTGGTCAACAACGTCGGCGCCTTTGCGCCCCGCCACTGGACCGAGATCGACCCGGAGACCTGGCAGCAGGTGATGGACACCAACCTCACGGCCACGTATCTCTGCTGTCGGCGCGCGCTGCCGGCCATGCGGGGAGGCGAGTTCGGCCGCATCGTCAACGTCGGCTACGCGTCGAGTGAGCGGGCGCTGGTGAACCCGACGAACTTTCCGTACTTCGTGGCGAAGGCCGGCGTCCTGATGTTCACACGGATGCTCGCCGCCGACACGCGGGACACCGACATCACGGCCAACGCCGTCTCCCCGTACGTCGTCGAGAACTCCGACGAGTTTCCCGACCGGCTCCCCCGTGGCCGGCCGGCCACGTTCGAGGACGTGACCCAGGCGGTGCAGTTTTTTCTCGAGGAGGGCAGCGGCTACATCAGCGGGCAGAACGTCGAGGTCAGCGGCGGCTGGCTCCCGGAGACGGTCTGAGTGGTGCGTATCACCACACTCAGTTCCCCTGGATGGCGTCGATCACCATCGCGGCGGTGATGACCGCATCCGTCGCCACGCCGCTTGCGTCGTCGATCTCGATCCGGTAGCGGTCACGCAGGGAGAGTTGGCCGTCGATCCGGCCGATGTGTGCGCCGTCGGCGTCGGTGATCTCGTATTTGTGGGGGATCAGCGGGCCGAGGATGGGGATGAGGTTGCGCGCGAGCGTGACCGCGGCCCCGCGTGAGGTGATCCGGCCGACAACGGCCTCGGTGTCGCCGTCTCGGACCGTCCAGACGTCCTGGAGAATCGAGAAGTCGTTGTCGAGGACAGCGACCCGGTCGCCGGTCTCGGCGTCGAAGACGGCGTAACTCCCGGCGACATCGAGGATCTGGCCGGCCTCGACCCGGAAGACGTCCTCGCCGTCGGCGTCGACGAACGGGAACTCCTCTTTCATCTTGAACAGCTTCTGTTTGCCCCGGACGACGAGCTCGCCACTGGAGTCGTAGGCGGCGTACTTGTTCCGGATGAGGGACTGCTCGACGGTGTACTGGTCGTCGTCGAGGTCGAGCGCCGTGACCAAGCGGCTGTCGTCGGTGGCCATCGACACAGCTCGGGCCGGCGTGGCAAAGACGCTTCTGTCACGCCGCGAGCAGGCACGTCGGGCAGGCGGTGTGGCCCGGGTCCGGGGGTGGCCACGGGGAACCGACAGCGTTTCACCGGTCCCGTCCCTGCACCTGTGCAATGAGTCGGGACACCATCGAGGTCCGCGGGGCCGAGGAACACAACCTCAAGGACATCGACGTCACCATCCCCCGGGAGGAGCTGACCGTCGTGACCGGCCTCTCGGGGTCGGGGAAGTCCTCGCTGGCCTTCGAGACCGTCTACGCCGAGGGACAGCGCCGGTATATCGAGTCCCTCTCCGCGTACGCCCGGAACTTCCTGGGCCAGATGGACAAGCCAAAGGTCGAGAACGTCGAGGGGCTCTCGCCCGCGATCAGTATCGACCAGAAAAACGCCGCCAACAACCCCCGTTCGACGGTCGGGACGGTGACGGAGCTACACGACTATCTCCGCCTGCTCTACGCCCGCGTCGGTACCCCTCACTGCCCCGAGTGTGGCCGGGAGGTCGGCGAGCAGAGCGCCCAGCAGATGGTCCGTCGGCTCCTCTCACTGCCGGAGGGCACGCGTGCGAAGCTGTGTGCACCCGTTGTTCGGGACCAGAAGGGTGCCTTCGAGGACCGTTTTGACGACCTCGTGAGCGAGGGGTACACCCGCGTCGAGGTCGACGGCCAGTCCTACGACCTCACGGTCGAACAGCCGGAGCTGGACGAGAACTACGACCACACCGTCGACGTGGTGGTCGACCGTGTGAAGACCAGCGAGGACGCCCGCTCGCGGATCACGGACTCCGTCGAGACTGCCCTGGAGGAGGCCGGCGGTGTGATGAAGGTGATCCTCCCGGACCCGCCCGCGGACACCGGGGAGCTCGGCGGGTCGACAGCCCGCTCGACCGGCGACCTCGGCAGCGGGGCGCGGAGCGCCTCGGGCAACGCGGGCGGGGAGCACGGCGACCCGCGAGCGGACGACCGTCTGACCGTCGAGTTCTCAGAGGAGCTCGCCTGCACCCACTGTAACATCGACATCTCGGCAATCGAGACCCGGTCGTTTTCCTTCAACAGCCCCCACGGCGCCTGCCCGGAGTGTGAGGGGCTGGGCTCGACAAAGGAGGTCAGCGAGGACCTGGTGGTCCAGGACCACGCCAAGCCGCTCAAACACGTCTTCGAGCCCTGGAGCTACAACCGGACCTACTACTCCCGGCA
>JAQCNN010000046.1 GCA_028275005.1 Salinirussus sp. | reverse complement strand
GGCCGGGCCGGTCGGAGCGGGCGGTCAGCCCGGGCGGCAGCCGGGACCCGCCGGTCGGGAACTCCCTGAGCCCGGCGGCGAAGAGCCACCAGTCGACGGCCCACGGGAGCGCCGGCCAGTACTGCTGTCAGCCACCCGATAGGCGACGGTCAACGCCCGTCGCGGTGCGTGGACGCTCACGGTAGGGGACGGTTATTTACGAGCCGTCAGGTGGCGGTCTGGAACCGA
Organism: Salinirussus sp.; assembly: GCA_028275005.1. Classification (GTDB taxonomy): domain Archaea; phylum Halobacteriota; class Halobacteria; order Halobacteriales; family Haloarculaceae; genus Salinirussus. The sequence goes on along the minus strand of JAQCNN010000046.1, from coordinate 3,701 downwards.
ACTCAAACCGCGTCGCTCGGACCCCCCGGAGGCGAGGGCCCTGCGCCCCCTCTCCGCGCCGAAGCGCGAGGGGGTCCCCGTGGGTACCCCTGGAGGCGTGATACGCGGTGGTTGTCGAGGGGGCGACACGCCGGGCGGTGGAGCGAAACCGGCTCTGGGCCGGCGTCGGAGTTCAGAAGGTTCATTATTATACTTGTTCAGAGTCTCATTCACGCACATGGCTGTACTCTGGCTGGACGACATCCGGGGCGACGACCTGGGAGCCGTCGGCGGAAAGGCGGCGTCGCTCGGGGAGCTGACGGCCGCCGACCTGCCGGTGCCGCCGGCCTTCGTCGTGACCGCCGACACGTACCGCTCGTTCATCGAGGAGACGGGGATCGACGAGGAACTGTTCGAGGTTGTCGACGTCGACACCGACGACTCGAAGGCGCTCGCGGAGGCCGCCGAGCGCGCAAGCGAACTCATCCAGGGGACCCCGATCCCCGAGTCGATCCGCGAGGAGGTGCTCGCGGCCTACGAGGATATCGGTGACAACGCCCCGGTCGCCGTCCGCTCCTCCGCGACGGCGGAGGACCTCCCCGACGCCTCCTTTGCCGGCCAGCAGGAGACTTTCCTCAACGTCACCGGCGAGGCGCTTCTAGAGCGGGTCCGGGAGTGTTGGGCCTCCCTGTTCACCCAGCGAGCGATCTACTACCGGCAGGAACAGGGCTTTGCCCACGACGTCGTCGACATCGCTGTCGTCGTCCAGCGGATGGTCGACGCCGACAAGTCCGGTGTGATGTTCACCAGCCACCCGTCGACCGGGGCGAACGTGATCACAATCGAGGCCGCCTGGGGGCTCGGTGAGGCGGTCGTCTCCGGCGCAGTCACCCCCGACAACTACGTCATCGACCGGGGGACCGGCGACCTCCGCGACACGACGGTCGCCGAGAAGAAGGTGATGCACGTCCGTGACACGGAGACCGGCGAGACCGTCGAGCAGGAGGTGCCCGAGGACAGGCGCGGGGTCCAGGTCCTCGACGAGCCCGAACTCGAGGGGCTACGGGCGCTTGGCGAGGAGATCGAGGGCCACTACGGCGACCCCCAGGACGTCGAGTGGGCGATCGAGGGCGGCGAGGTCTACCTGCTCCAGTCACGGCCGATCACGACCATCGCCGAGGGCGCCGAGGAGGGTGGCGTCGCCGACGGCGGTCGCACCGAGGACGAGGACGAACAGGTCGTCTCCGGGCTCGGCGCCAGCCCGGGCAAGGTCTCCGGCGAGGCGCGCATCATCAGGGAGCTCGACGAGTTGGACAAGGTCGGTGACGGCGACGTTATTATCGCCGAGATGACCACCCCCGATATGGTGCCCGCGATGAAGCGGGCGGCGGGGATCGTCACCGACGAGGGCGGGATGACCTCCCACGCGGCCATCGTCTCCCGGGAGCTGGGCGTGCCCGCCATCGTCGGCGCGGAACACGCCACCAGCCGCCTGGAGGACGACCAGGTCATCACCATCGACGGCGACAAGGGTAGTGTCACGCCCGGCAGCGAGGCCGACACCGAGCGCGACGCGATCGAGGAGGTCCGGCCACAGGCCCCGGTCAAGCCGATGACCGCGACCGAGGTGAAGGTCAACGTCTCGATCCCCGATGCCGCCGAGCGCGCCGCCGCGACCGGGGCCGACGGGGTCGGGCTCCTGCGTCTGGAACATCTCGTGCTCTCGCTCGGGAAGACCCCCGAGCGCTACATCGCCGACCACGGCGTCGAGGAGTACATCGAGCAGATTATCAACGAGGTCCGCGGCGTGGCCGACGAGTTCTACCCCCGCCCGGTTCGCGTGCGCACGCTCGACGCCCCCACCGACGAGTTCCGCCAGCTCGAGGGCGGCGAGGACGAGCCGACCGAGCACAACCCGATGATGGGCTACCGGGGGATCCGCCGCAGCGTCGACCGCCCCGACATCTTCGAACACGAGCTCGAGGCCTTCCGGCGGCTGTTCGAGATGGGTTACGACAACGTCGAGGTGATGTTCCCGCTGGTCAACGACGTCGAGGACGTGCAGGCGGCCCGCCGGCTGATGGAAGGGGTCGGGATCGACACCGAGAAACGCTCCTGGGGCGTGATGATCGAAACCCCCGCCTCGGCGCTGTGTGTCGAGGGGATGGCAAACGTCGGCATCGACTTTGCCTCCTTCGGGACGAACGACCTGACCCAGTACACCCTCGCGGTGGACCGCAACAACGGACAGGTCGCCGACCGGTACGACGCCAACCACAGGGCGATCCGCCAGCTCATGACCCGGGCGATCGAGGTCTGCCGGGAACACGACGTGGCGATCAGCATCTGTGGCCAGGCCGGCTCCGACACCGACATGGTCCGTTTTCTGGTCCAGGAGGGGATCACCTCCATCTCCGCGAACATCGACGCCGTCCGGGACGTCCAACACGAGGTCAAGCGCATCGAACAGAAGCTGTTGCTGGACTCGGTCCGGTAGCGGGCGCCGAGCCACACCCCGGCCACAGTAGTCACACACGCAGTTCAGCCCGTCCGGTCGTGTTTGTGCGGGTCACTGCGGGCCGCGACGACTCGCTCGACGGCGTCATCGCCTCGGCTTCCTCGTAGTGGCGGGTATCCTGTAGCTTGACGCCGCGATCACGACGGGGAGTCCCGCGAGCGTAAGCGGACGCGGCCCCTTCCCAAGAGTGTCATGCCAAAGAGGTAGAACGGGACTCCAAGGGCCGCGTCAATGGCGAGAATCGGAGCCCATGGGTGGAGGTCATAGAGCCCGCGGATCATCGACTGTGGTAGCATCATCAAGTATCGATGTTCAGTGACATACCGGCGGTAATACCCAGTTTCCGGCGGCACCGAGAGTGTGAGCGTCGCATTGACTGTTGAGCGTGGGGGTAGAACCGTTTTGATCGGTTCGAAGGCAACTCCTCTGCTCGCTGGTTCGACGTAGGTCACCATCGGCACAAACCCGCCGTTACCGATTAGATACGGGCGCGACTCGCTGGTTCCCTGTTCAATAACGGTTGGGGCCTCTGATTCAAATTCGGCGCTGACGACACCGAACTCCTGGGTTCCGGAGGGAACGACCATCGTCACAGTGGCAGAGAGGACGAGCGCACCGGCGAAGGCAGCGACGAGCAAGCGCGCACTTGTCCCGGAGTTCCGTGAGCGGTCACGCTCTCGGCGTGAGCGGTCATTCGTCCGCCAGATGTCGACCAGGTACAGAATGACCGAAGCGGCGAGTAGCAGATACGCCAGCCCCTGGGCGCCAAGTAGTGAGCGCGTTCCCAGTACAGCTGCCATCCCACGCTGAAGGGCCTCAACAGCACCGCGCGCGCCGGTCACGACTGTTCCGAGGTTGGGAATAGCGAGTACTGCGCCGCCGGGCTGCCAGGCAACAGCGACGATTTGGGCACGCTTGACCGGAGGCTCATCACTGTCTTGATCAGTAAAAGGGTTCGCGTCGCCTCTCGTAATGAAACCGCGGTCGGTTTCGTCGACAATACGATGAGTAGTGAGGCCGCCCCCCTGGATCTCCTCGGCCTCGAACACGACCACGTCACCTTTCTCGATAGGGCCGGCGACCGCCGCAGGGACCGCAACGAACCCGTCACCAGGGTTCAATGTTGGCGCCATGCTACCGGTTTCGACAAAGCTGAGCAGAACTGGTTGTCCGATGAGAGGACCCAGGACTAATGAGGCCAGTA
>JAQCNN010000045.1 GCA_028275005.1 Salinirussus sp. | reverse complement strand
GCCCGGTTGACCGTCGCCCGTATCTCCGCACGGGTCGCGCTGTTGACGTTGACCCGCCCGGTCCCGCGGGTCCACCCGTAGAGCCGGTCCTGTTCCTCCTCGGCCAGCCGCGGCGGGTCACCGGGGACAAAACGCAACGGCAGGTGCTGGACGAGGCCGAATCGCTTGCGGACCTGCGTGGGTGACCCCCGACCGAGGCCGAGTTCGTCGGCGGGGACCCTGACCTCACGGCCAGCATCGAGTACGACCCCGTCGTCGTCCCAGGATTCGAGCGTCCCGATGGCGGTCTCGCCGGGTTCCAGGTGCGGGGTGATCTCCCCCCACCGTTCGCGGAGGAGGTTCCGGGCAACGACGGCGTCGGCCCCCTCGACGGTCACCGCCGGGAAGTCGTCCTCGCGGACACCGACGTCGTACTCGACGTCTAAGTCACCGACATCGTCGCCGACCATCGCGGTCAGCCCGTCGAGCGCCCGTTCGCGGGCCTCGCCGTCGACGTAACACTTCGTTGCGAGTACGACCATTCAGACCTCGGCGTCGGCGGGGTCGGTGTTGAGTTCGTCGCTGAGTGTTTCGATCCGTTCGTCCATCGACTCCACCAGACGGGTGTTTTCCAGGGCGTCGAGTTCGCCACCACACTGGGGACACTCGAAGCCAAAGTCCATCGCCTCGCCGAACTCGAAGCGGAGCCCGTCGGTCTCACAGAGGTAGAACTCGTGGTCGAGTTCGTACTGCCGGCGCTCCTGGAGCCCGGCCAGCAGCCGCTCCATCTCCTCCTCGAGCTGCTCGGGGATGTCGCCGTACTGAAAGGTCCAGAGGTAGGTCAGCCAGCCGGAGTCCTCGTCGCGCAGCCGTCGGTAGCTCGCCAGGTCGTTCTCGTAGAGAATAAACAGCGCCCGGCGCACGTCGTTGAGCTCCAGGCCCAACTCCTCGGCGAGTTCCTCGTCGGTCACCTCGCCGTCCGGCGGGGCCGCCGCGACCGGCATCCCCTTCGGACCGACTAGTTCGTGGAGATACTTCTGTATCACGGGGTCCTCGAGGAGTCCCTCAAAAGCCATTACTGTCGTATCAGGCTGTGACGCTGTTAAAACCATCGGGTCACCCCGACTGCCCCGGGCAGGCCCACAGCCGCAGGACTGGCTCGCTACCCCCTGTCCTCGACGCGCTTTCCCTCCGCCTGCGGGAGCACCTCGCGGTCGGCTGCCTCCCACTCCCGGTCTAACTCCGCGCCCTCGAACAGCCGGTCGAGAAAGACCGCAAGCGACGCCACCTCCGAGTGGGGCTGGTTCGTCACCGCCAGGTTCCAGTCGGCGGCCTCGTAGACGTCCCAGGGGACCTTCTCGGCGCCGACAACCACGAGCAACGGCCCGGAGCGGTGGGCCTCACGGACCGCCGGTAACTCCTCCTGGACCGGCAGGCCGTACATCGTGAGGTGGACCACTGTCCCGTCCCAGTCCGCGAGCAGCTCCGTCGGCGCCCCGGTGGTCTCGGCGGTGAACGGGCCACCGAAGCGGTCGGTGATATCAGCTATCGTGTCGGCGCGGCTGGCCCCCTCGTTCGCGAGGATAGCCCGGTCGGCCCCCAGCGCCCGTGCCGTCAGGCCGACGTGAGTGGTCATCCGCTCGTCCCGGCCCGGCCGGTGGCCCAGCCGTAACACGGCGACCTCCGGTGACCCCCGCATCAGAGCCGCTCCTCGACGGCAGCCCGGACAGTCTCGACAGTTGCGTCACCGAAGCCGCTGGTCACCACCTCGCCGTCGACGACGAAGCCCGGCGTCCCCTCGATACCCGCATCGACCCCGTGCTGGCGGTCACTCGCAACGGTGTCGGCGTAGACCTGGTCGACGGCGTCCGCCCGGACCGGCTCCCCCTCGTATCCGAGGTCGGCGGCCAAGGTAGCGTACAGCCCCGGTGTCTCCGAGCCGAGCGCGTCCTGGTTCGAAAAGAGCGCGTCGGCGTACGTCCAGAAGGCCTCGTCGCCGTGGCGGTCCTGGGCCGCGCGTGCGGCATTTGCGGCCTCGAAGGACTCGGGGTCGAGCACCGGGATCGGGAGGTCACGGTGCTCGTAGCGGACCCGGCCCGGGTCGACGAGCGCCTCGGCCAGCTCGGGGTAGCCGGTTGCGTTGTACGCCTGGCAGTGAGGGCAGGCAAAGTCCTCGTAGACGGCCAGCGTCACGTCCGCCTCCGGGTCGCCGCCGACCGGCGGCGGGAGCTGGGGCTGGGCCGTGGGGCTGTCGCCGGCCCCGTTGCCGTCTGTGTCTCCGTCCTCACCGCCGCCCTGACTGTCGGCCGTCGACGTGGACCCCCCGGCACAGCCGGCGAGACCGGCGGCTCCCGTAGCCCCGAGCGCGGCGAGGACCCGCCGGCGGGTGGGCGCATTGCGCATGTCGGCGTTCGGATCCGGGCCGGCTTATACCCTCGGGGTCGCCGCGGCTGCTGTCCGCGCGCTGACGGCCTGGGGGAGGGTTTTTCGTCCTGGCGCCGCGAGAGTTCGGTGATGAACATAGAGGAGCATGCCGAGGAGCTTGCCTCCGACCTCGGTGTCGACAAGGCGGAGGTCAAACGCGACCTGGAGAACCTCGTGGAGTACAGCGTCCCGGTCGACGAGGCAAAGGGGAATCTCCGCCGGAAGTACGGGGACGGCGGCGGCAACACCACCCCGGCGAGCAAGGATATCGCCGACATCGCGACGGGCGACTCGAACGTCTCGGTGACGGCGGTCGTGCTCACGGCCGGCAAGCGGTCGATCCGCTACCAGGGCGAGGACCAGGTGATCTACGAGGGGCAGTTGGCCGACGAGACCGGGCGGATCGACTTCACCTCGTGGGTCGAGTTCGGCCACGACCCCGGGGACACGCTCCGGCTGGGGAACGCCGGCGTCCGCGAGTGGGAGGGTGACCCCGAACTGAATATCGGCCAGGAGACCAGCGTCGAGACCGTCGAGGAGGCCATCGACGTCGACGACGAGGTCGGCGGCGACGCGGCCCTGGCGGAGCTGTCCCCTGGGGACCGCGGAGTGGACGTCGAGGTCACGCCGCTGGAGGTCGAGTCGAAGGTCATCGACGGCCGGGACGGGGAGACGGAGATCCTCAGCGGCGTCCTCGCCGACGAAACCGCCCGGCTGCCCTTTACCGACTGGGACCCACACGGCGAGGTCGAGGAAGGGGCGTCCGTCCGGGTCGAGAACGCCTACATCCGGGAGTTTCGCGGGGCGCCCTCGGTCAACGTCTCGGAGTTCTCGAGGGTCAGCCGGCTCGAGCGAGCCGTGGAGGCGACTGAGTCGGCACCCCACCTCGACGTCGGCGAGGCCGTCGCCTCCGACGGGCTCTTCGACGTGGAAGTGACGGGCAACGTCGTCGGCGTCCGTGACGGCTCCGGGCTGGTCGAGCGCTGTCCCGAGTGTGGCCGGGTCACCCAGAACGGTCAGTGCCGACAGCACGGTGCGGTCGACGCCGAGGACGACCTCCGGACGAAGCTCATCTTCGACGACGGGACCGGGACGCTGACTGTCGTGCTCGACGACGAACTGACCGCGGAGGTCTACGGTGGCGGCCTCGAGGCCGCCCGCGAACACGCCCGTGACGCGATGGACCGCGAGGTGGTGGCCGACACCATCCGCGGGGAGCTTGTCGGTCGGGCCTTCCGGACACGGGGCTCGCTCAGTGTCGACGACTTCGGGGCGACACTGGACGCCGCGGAGTTCGCGGAGACCGGCGGTGACCCCGCGGACCGCGCCGAGGCGCTGCTGGCGGAGGCTGGCCGATGAGTGACGCCGACGGACCGGGCCGCCGCGAGGTTGCCCACCGGCTGTTTGCCGCCGAGTTCGAGGACGCCGACCACTCCTACTCCGAGAGCGACGAGGAACGGGCGCCAAACTACGTCGTCACACCCTCCGGCGCCCGGGTGAACCGGCTGTTCGCCGTTGGCGTGCTGACGGAGGTCGAGCAGGTGTCGGAGGACGTGCTCCGGGGCCGGGTGGTCGACCCGACAGGCGCGTTCGTGCTCTACGCCGGCCAGTACCAGCCGGACGAACAGGCCTTTCTCGACCGGGCCGACCCGCCGATGTTCGTCGCGGTGACGGGAAAGGCCCGGACGTTCCAGCCCGACGACGCCGACACGGTCTACACCTCGGTTCGCCCCGAGACGGTCAGCGAGGTCGACGCCGACACCCGGGACCGCTGGACGGTCGACGCCGCCGAGCGCACCCTCGACCGTGTCGCCCAGTTCGCGGCCGCGGCCCGCACGGACGCCCGCGGTGACGCCCTCGTCTCCACCCTCCAACAGAGGGGTGTCGACGACAGCCTCGCCGAGGGGATTGCCCTCGCGCTGGAGCACTACGGGACGACCGGCTCCTACCTCGCAGCACTGCGTGAGCTGGCACTCGACGCCGCCAGGGTCGTCGCGGGCCGGCGAGAGGAGGTCGACCCACTCACCGTCGACCCCGGGACGGGCGACGACGGCCCGCTCGCGGACCTCGCTGCGGACCGGGAGGGAACAGCGGCGCGGGCGGAGACGGCCGAGCCGGCGGACCCGGAGCCGACGGCCGGGGCTGAGACGACTGCCCACTCGACAGACGACACAGACACCGCGGAGCCGACAGCGACAGAGCCAGAGGCGACCGAGACCGCCGGCGCGAGCGAGGCGACCGAGACGGCGGGGACGGCGGCAACAGTCGAGTCGACCGCCGGGTCCGAGACCACGGCGACCGAGGTGGAGGCGGGGACAGCGACGACCGGCGTGGCCGACGACGCCGGCGAGTCTGGCGGTATCGGGGACTTCGAGGGTGGTGGGCTCGAGGGCGCCGAGAGCGAGGACGACCTCGACGACTTCGAGCCCGAGGAGTTCGAACTCGACGCGGAGGAACGCGAGGAGATCGAGGAGGAGTACGGCACAGCCTTCCAGAGCGGCACCGAGGTCGGCGAGCCCGGGGCGGCCGACATCGAGACGCCCGAGGCCGAGGCCGAAACAGAGCAGGGTGTGGAGCCGACCGGCGGAGTTGACCCGGAGCCCGGGGCTGAGTCCGAGCCCGGGCTCGACACGGAGCCCGAGACCGTACCCGACCCGGACACAGGTGCCGACACTGCGAGCGGGACCGACACCGAGGCCGCGCCCCTCGACGAGGGCGACAGTGCGGGGTCGGCGGACAGCGAGTCACCTGAGGGGGAGGACCTGGAGGACGCCGTCGTCGAGCTGATGGGTGACCTCGACGACGGTGACGGCGTCGCCCGCGAGGGGCTCGTCGGGGCCGCGACCGACCGGTACGATATCGACACCGCTGCGGTCGAGGAGGCCATCCAGGACGCGCTGATGGGTGGGCGGTGTTACGAGCCAGACGACGGCACCCTCAAACCGATCTGATGGCAGCCGTTGAGCCGGTCCCGGGGACGCCCGCGGCAGTTGCCACCACGGCGGGCCAGCGGCTGCTCGTCGTCTCGGACTACCACGCGGGTATCGAGGCCGTGTTACGCAGCGATGGGGTCGAACTCGACAGCGACGGGCCCCGCCGTCGCGAGCGACTGCTCGGGCTCGTCGCGGAGACGGGCGTCGACCGGCTGGTCGTGCTCGGCGACCTGACTCACGCCGTCGGTGACCCCTGGGACGCCGAGCGGGAGGAACTCGCGGCGCTGTTTGGCGCGCTCGAGGTCCCCACACTGCTGGTCAAAGGGAACCACGACGGCGAGATAGCGCCCGCCGTCGAGGACCTGCCTGGGGACGTGACCGTGACGCCGGCGGCCGGGACCCGGGTGGGGGATATCGGCTTTGCACACGGGCACACCTGGCCCAGCCCAGACGTGCTGGCCGCCGAGACCGTCTGCACGGCCCACGAGCACCCGGTGGTGCGCCTCGAGGACGAGGTCGGCGGCGGCCGTCGCGAGCGGGCCTGGCTGCGCGGCGGTCTCGACGCCGCCCCGTTTCGCGAGTACCACGGCGAGGGGACTGCCGTTGGTGGGGAGCTCGTCGTCTTCCCGGCGTTCAACGACATATCCGGCGGGACCTGGGTCAACGTCGACGGTCAGGAGTTTCTCTCGCCGTTTCTCCCCGAGGCGCTGGTCGACGGCCAGGCCTACCTGCTCGACGGGACGCGGCTTGGCCGCTACGACCGCGTGTAGTGCGACGGGCTTTTTCGCCCGAGACACCTACAAACGGGTGATGAGTGACGGGGAGATACGCGAGCACCGCGGGGACGACGGCGCCTTTGCTACACTCGGTACGGCGGTGCGGGCGGCCCTCTCTGAGCGGGGCTTCGAGACGCCGACGGAGCCACAGCGCCGGGCTATCCCCCCGCTGGTCGAGGGCCGGGACACGCTGGTGGTCGCGCCGACCGGGACGGGAAAGACCGAGACCGCGATGCTCCCCGTCTTCGACTCGCTGGCCGGCGAGGACAACTTCGGGATCGGTGCGCTGTACATCACGCCGCTGCGCGCGCTCAACCGTGACATGCGCGACCGCCTGGAGTGGTGGGGGGAGACACTCGACCTCGAGGTCGACGTTCGCCACGGCGACACCACCGACTACCAGCGCCAACAGCAGGCAAACGACCCGCCGGACGTACTCGTCACGACCCCCGAGACCCTGCAGGCGATGCTCACCGGGAAGAAGCTCCGGGTCGCCCTGGAGGATGTCGACCACATCGTCGTCGACGAGGTCCACGAACTCGCCGTCTCGAAGCGCGGCGCCCAGATGACGGTCGGGCTGGAGCGGTTGCGCGAACTCGCCGGCCCCTTCCAGCGGGTTGGTCTGTCGGCGACCGTCGGCGACCCCGCGGAGGTCGGCCGATTCCTCACCGGTGACCGTGGCTGCGAGGTCGCGGAGGTCGATGTCGGCAGCCGTCTCGAGATCGACGTGCTGGCGCCGGAGGTGACCGAGGCCGACGAGACGCTCGCGAGTGAGCTGATGACCGACGCCGAGGTGGCGAGTCACGTCCGGGCGATCGACGAGCTCGCGGCGGCCCACGAGGCAACCCTCATATTCGTCAACACCCGCCAGACGGCGGAGGCGCTTGGCTCCCGGCTCAAGGAGTACGGCACTGACGTTGGGATCCACCACGGCTCGCTGGCGCGCGAGACCCGTGTCGACGTCGAGTCACGGTTCAAAAACGGCGAACTCACCGCACTCCTGTGTACCTCCTCGATGGAGCTTGGGATCGACGTTGGCCACGTCGACCACGTCGTCCAGTACAACAGCCCTCGACAGGTGACCCGCCTGCTCCAGCGGGTCGGCCGAGCGGGACACCGCCGTGACCTTGTCTCCTCGGGGACCGTCGTGACCAGCCACCCCGACGACGTGCTCGAGGCGATGGCGATCGCCCGTCAGGCCCGCAACGGCGAGGTCGAACCTGCAGCCATCCACGACGGCTCGCTGGACACGGTCGCAAACCAGACCGTCGGGCTGGTGATGGACTTCGGGGAGGTGTCGGCGATGCGTGCCTACGAGGTCATCGCCCGTGCGTACCCGTTCCGGGAGCTCGAGCCGAGTGCGTTCCGGGAGGTGGTACAGGAGCTCGCGGGCAACCGGGTCGTCTGGCTGGAGGAGGAGGCGGACAGTATTCAAAAGCGCAGCGGCACCTGGCAGTACTTCTACCAGAATCTCTCGATGATCCCCGACGAGACCACCTACGACGTCGAGGACGTCGCCAGTGGCTCGCGGGTCGGGACGCTGGACGAGCGGTTCGTCGTCAACTTCGCGGCCCCCGGCGAGGTGTTCATCCAGCGCGGGGAGATGTGGCGGATCACCGAGATCGACGAGGAGGAGGAGACGGTGACGGTCTCGCCGATCGAGGACCCCGCCGGGGAGGTCCCCTCCTGGACCGGCCAGGAGATCCCGGTGCCACAGTCGGTCGCCCGCGAGGTCGGTGAGGTCCGCCGGGTGGCAGGCGCACAGCTTGCGGCGGGGGTCGAGGGGTCCCCGGCGGGCGCACAGACGTCACCGGACGTGACACCGGTCGCCCGCGACCTCAAGCGGCGCTACGCGGTCGACGAGGGGACGGTCGCGACCGGCCTCGCACAGCTCGCCGACCACGCACCCGCCCACCCGGTCCCCACGGACAGCCGGCTCGTCGTCGAACACACCGGCCGGGCGGTCGTCATCAACGCCTGTTTCGGTCACAAGGTCAACGAGACGCTCGGTCGCGTCCTCTCGTCGCTGTTGGGTCAGCGGACCGGGACCAGCATTGCGATGGAGGTCGACCCCTACCGCATCGAGCTGGAGGTGCCAAGCGGTGTCTCGGCGACGGCGGTCGTCGACCTGCTGGAGACGACCGACCCGGACCACGTCGCGGGTGTCGTGGAGCTGGCGCTGAAACACGCCGACTCCCTGAAGTTCAAGATCGCACAGGTTGCCGCGAAGTTCGGGGCGCTGAAGCGGTGGCGGTCGTCGGGCCAAACCTTCGGCAAGGACCGCCTGCTCGAGGCCCTCGAGGACAGCCCGGTCTACGACGAGTCCGTCCGGGAGATCCGCCACGAGGAGCTGGATATCGAGGGGGCCGCAGACGTCCTCCGACAGGTCCAGTCGGACGAACTCGCCGTCGAGGTGGTCGGCGAGCACACCCCGATCGGCACCGGGGGACGCTCCTCCGGCCGGGAGTTGCTCACCCCCGAAAACGCCGACGCGAGCGTTATCGACACCGTCAGAGAGCGGATCCAGAACGACCGGGTGATCCTCTTCTGTCTGCACTGTCAGGAGTGGAAGCACACCCGGAAGGTCGGCCGGGTCCGCGACCAGCCGGAGTGTCCGGCGTGTGGGTCGACACATATCGCCGCGCTCAACCCCTGGGACGAGGAGACCGTCACCGCGGTCAAGGCCGGAGAAAAGGACGAGGACCAGGAGAAGGCCACCGAGCGCGCCTACCGGGCGGCGAGTCTCGTCCAGAGCCACGGCAAACAGGCGGTCGTTGCACTGGCCGCACGGGGTGTCGGCCCGCACAACGCCGCCCGGATCATCAACCGTCTCCGGGAGGACGAGGAGCAGTTCTACCGCGACATCCTCGAGCGCGAGCGGGAGTACGCCCGCACACGGTCGTTCTGGGAGTAGCCGTGGGGCCTCTCCTCTGCCCCGCCGGCGTCTGAGCCCGCCGACTCCCCCGTTGGGCGGGGTGTGAGGGGACATACCTAAGACAGTCGCGCCGGTGGCTCAACCCGATGCGACTGGACGAGTACTGGGGCGTCGGACCGAAGACCCGGGAACGGCTCGCGGAGAGTCTGGGGGTAGAGGCTGCCATCGACGCTATCGAGCGTGGCGACGTGCGAGCGCTGACCGACGCCGGACTGCCACGCGGGCGGGCGACACGTGTGCTCCGGCACGCAAACGGCGGCGCGGCGATGGACCTGCTCGCGACCCCTGATGCCAGGGATGTCTACAAGACGATCCTCGACATCGCCGGCGAGTACGCGGTCACCGCGGCGGCCCGCGACCGGATTCGGATCCTCACGCCGCTCGCCGACCGTGCGGCGATGGAGGCCCGGCT
>JAQCNN010000041.1 GCA_028275005.1 Salinirussus sp. | reverse complement strand
GTCATCGATGCGATCAATCCCGTGCTCCACACTCCAGAGGGTGCCGTCGTCTACGGACTGGATAAACGCATCGACCATACGCCGGTCATCGGCGACCCAATCGACATGGAGCGGTTCCGAGAGATCGGCCGCGAAGGCCCGGGTGTCCTGTGCTACATCGAGGACTGCACGAACGCGGGCAAGAAGGGGCGCACCCCGAGTGAATCCGTCGCACGGAGACACGTCCAGGATGTCATGCAGAGTGTTGCGGACTACGACGGGGGGATCGTGGCAACGACGTTCGCGAGCCACATCGCCCGTGTGACGAGCCTCGTCGAATTCGCGGAGGAGATCGGCCGCCAGCCCGTGTTGCTCGGGCGGTCGATGGAGCAGTACTCCGGCACCGCCGAACGGATCGGCGCCGCCTCGTTTCCCGACGACCTGGGGATGTACGGCCACCGCAAGTCCGTCGACCGGACGTTCAAGCGGGTGATGAACGAGGGCAAGGAGAACTTCCTGCCCATCGTTACCGGCCACCAGGGCGAGCCACGGGCGATGCTGACCCGGATGGGTCGCGGGGAGACCCCCTACGACCTCGAGAACGGTGACAAGGTCATCTTCTCGGCGCGGGTCATCCCCGAACCGACAAACGAGGGCCAGCGCTACCAGTCCGAGACGCTACTCGGGATGCAGGGTGCCCGGATCTACGACGACGTCCACGTCTCGGGCCACCTCTCGACGGAGGGCCACTACGAGATGCTCGACGCGCTCCACCCACAACACGTCATTCCGGCACACCAGGATATGGGTGGCTTCTCGGACTACGTTGACCTCGCCGGAAATCAGGGCTACAAGCTCGGCCGTGACCTCCACGTGACCTCGAACGGAAACACCATCCAACTGGTGTAGCTAACCCCTCGGGGCCTGTGCCCCGCCCGACGCAGCCAGCCGTCACCTGCGACCGCCGGTGACGGACCCCGCTACCGTCCACCAGTCATCACCCCGGCTCAACCGCGGACCCCTCCTGACCCGTGCGCTGTCCCCGGTACACCACCCCTACCCTCTGGGTTCGACAGGGGCCCCGTCGCGGGCTCCTCGACCCGGCAGGACAGATACGCGTGGCCGACACAGCAACCTCGCCCCGAGAAACGTTATCAGCCTCGGCCGACGAGCGTGCGGCATGCAGACGATCGATTGGGACGACGACCGGGACTGTGTGGTCATGGTCGACCAGACGAGGCTCCCGGCCGAGTACACGACCGACCACGCCGAGACTGTCGACGAGTTAGTCGGGAGTATCGAGGTCCTCCGCGTGCGCGGTGCGCCGGCGCTCGGGGCCGCGGGCGCCTACGGGGTCGCACTCGCCGCCCGCACGGTAGAGGCCGAGGAGTACGCGACCTACGAGGAGCGGGTCCGGGCCCAGGCCGCCCGGGTTGCCGACGCCCGCCCGACGGCGGTCAATCTGGCCCGTGAGGTCGACGCCGTCCTTGAGGTGCTCGACAGCTGTGAGTCGGTTCCGGAGGCCCGCGAGCGCACACTCGAGGCGGCACAGCGGGTCGCCAACGAGGACATCCGGCGCAACAGGCAACTCGGCGAGCACGGCGCCGCCCTGCTCGCCGACGGGGCGACGGTGATGACCCACTGCAACGCCGGCGCGCTGGCGACCGTCGACTGGGGGACCGCCCTCGGCGTTGTCTACTCCGCACAGGAGGCCGGGAAGGACGTCGACGTCGTGGCAAACGAGACCCGCCCGCTCAACCAGGGCTCGCGGATCACGACCGTCGAACTCATGCAGCGGGACGTCGACGTGACCCTGATCCCCGACAACGCCGCCGGCCTCTGCCTGCAGGAGGGCCGTGTCGACGCCGTCGTCGTGGGTGCCGACCGCGTGGTGCTCGGCGGCGGCGAGCGCTTTGGCGACCAGGGCGTCGTCTTCAACAAGGTCGGCACATACAAGCACGCGGTCGTCGCCGCCCGCCACGACGTCCCCTTCGTCGTGGCCGCGCCCCACGCCACCGTCGACACCGAACGGGACGCCGACGAGGTGGCCATCGAGGAACGCGACCCGGCCGAACTCCGGGAGGTCTACGGGAGCCAGAACGCCCCGGCGGACGTTCCCGTCTACAACCCCGCCTTCGACCGGACGCCGATGGAACTGGTGGACTATCTCGTCACCGAGACCGGCGTCTACGAGCCGCCGCTTGACCGGGCCGACTTCGCGCCGCCGGTGCCCGAGGCGTAGCTTGCGGCTGCCGCGTCGAGCC